>NZ_JBSXNI010000044.1:300000-521841 GCF_056857555.1 Acinetobacter sp. L-24
CAAACTGTGGAATCCGATGTCCTTGAGCATAATCATGTTTTTGGTAGGCTTGTGAAATTTCCATCAACTTTAACTGGGTCGCCTCGGCACCGGCCTGCATGGTGAGTTCCCTGCCACGGACATCAAAGATATGGCCTTTTTCGCGTAAATCCGGCTGAATCACCACATCTGCATGCTTTAATTCTTCATGCGCCAGATGTTGCTGCATAATATTGATATTCTGGTTAAACAGTCCCCAGACATTGCTGGTTTCCGTGTGAATGGGTTGTGCCAGAATATCTACCGCAATCACAATGTCGGCTCCCAACTCACGTGCCACATCGACCGGCACCGGACTGACTAGACCACCATCTACATATTCTTTACCTTGAATGATGGTCGGAATGAACATACTCGGAATCGAGACTGAAGCACGTACCGCCTGTCCGGTATTGCCATAGTTAAAGACGACTTTCTTGCCTTCTTTCAGCGCGGTTGCTACCACAAACATCGGGATTTTCATGGCTTCAAGCGGGGTTTGATCGACTTGCAAGTTGACATAGTCCTCAACTTTCTTGCCATCAAAAAAACCTTTTCTGGCCAGCTTGATATCACGGACATCATTCGGTCGCATGTTGAGGGCAATATTACGCAGTTCAATCGCCGGTTTGCCACTTGCATAAATGGATCCCACAATACTGCCCGCACTGGTTCCGACAATAAAATCTGGTTGAATACCCGCCTGTTCCAGTACTTCCAACGCACCAATATGCGCATAGCCACGCGCACCGCCACTGCCCAGAACTAAAGCAACTACCGGACGTTGCTGGGTTTGCTTGATCTTTTGAAAATCAATTTGATTCGGACGTGCCTGAGCTTCTCCGCGTTGTGCAGCAGGTTGTAGATGACTAGTCGCCGCTTGGGCTGTCATTGGGGTCGTTTGGCAAGCACTTAGGCCAAATGTACCCAGTATCACCATACTCAACACATATTTCTGCATGCAGAGAATGTCCTCATTAATCTAAAGCAGCATAGTGTATAAACACATGCATAAATAGTCTGTAGAATTTCGTAAAACTGTCATACAGTTCAGCTACTTTATCTTCATTTTTCCCATAACTGTATGCCTTCAATCTCACTGTACCGGATTTTCCTGATTTTCCTGCAACTGGGCTGCATTTCATTTGGTGGTCCAGCGGCGCATCTGGTGTTTTTTCACCGAAAATTTGTGACCCAACTGCAATGGTTGAATGACACCCAGTACAGTCAACTGGTCGCTTTGGCGCAACTTTTACCCGGGCCGAGCAGCAGTCAGGTGGGGCTGTCGATCGGTTATCTGCAACGGGGCTATACTGGTGCCGTGATCGCATGGTTGGGTTTTACCCTGCCCTCAATGATTCTGATGACCTTGGTGGCGTTATTGGGTCAAAGCTATTTTCATATTTTAAACTCAAACAGCTTTCATACCATCCAGTTAATTGTATTTTCTGTAATCGCCTGGGCATTCTGGCAAATGCTGAGAAGCTTCTGTAAAACGGTTTGGCAATACGCTGTCTTAATCCTCTCTGTCGCATTACTGATAGTCGTTTCAGTAAGTTTTAACCAGATTCTGGTGATTATACTGGGCGCAATCTGTGGACTCTTGGCTGGATATTTTTCCCAATCAGATTCGAAACCCAAAGAAATTAACAAAACGGCAATCAGCTCGCCTTATATTCGATCTGCCGCTGCACCTTATTGGTTACTGGCATTTATCCTGCCATTTTTGCTGCTGCCCTTAGCTGGAAAATTATGGGGTGAATCGGAGCTGCAATTTTTTTCCAATTTTTATCAGACTGGCTCGCTGGTGTTTGGTGGCGGTCATGTGATTTTGCCTTTGTTACATCAGGACTTTGTCACGACTGGTTTAGTGAGTGCACAATCTTTTGATCTTGGCTATGCATTTGCCCAGCTTATGCCGGGGCCTTTATTCAGTTTTGCCAGTTATATTGGTTCTTTGCAGCCTTGGACGCCCTATGTCTGGCTGAATGCAGTACTAGCGACCTGCGCAATCTTTTTACCTTCATTTTTCCTGATTTTTGCCACCTTGCCCTACTGGTCATGGTTGATGCAGCAGCGCCATATTCATCAGGCGGTGATGGGCATCAATGCTGCGGTGGTGGGGCTATTGCTGTATTTATTGCTGGATCTTTCACAACGTTATTTTAGTTATGGCTCCGACCTGGTCTTTGTCGCAGTGATGATTGCCCTGCTACGCTCAAAATTACCAGTCTGGTTCAGCCTGATTTTGGGCTTCGTGCTTTATCAAAGTTATTTAAATTTCTTTTAAATAACTTTGGCACAAAAAAGCCCCGAATGATCGGGGCTTTTTGCTTCAAGTCTTACCAGATATCTGATTTGACCTTGTCTTTAAATTTAGGATGGTTATCCAGTTTAAATTCAGGTTCTTTCACGCCGCGCTTCAGCTGACCGGTATAATCTTTGAGTAGCATCAGCAGGAATGGCATCAGCAACAGGATCGCAATCAGGTTGATACTTGCCATGACACCCATGAACAGATCCGCCATATTCCAGATCAGTGGCACGCTGGCGATGGAACCGAAATACACCATCACCAATACAAATAAGCGGAAAATCAACATCACCCGGCTATTGTTATTGATGAACTGGACGTTTCCTTCGGCATAGGCATAGTTACCAATAATCGAAGAATAGGCAAACAGGAACAGAATCAAAGCCAGGAAGTCATCACCCCAAGCCCCAATTTGGCTTTCAAGCGCCATCTGGGTCAAGGTCACGCCTTCAAAGCCTGCATTTTCATACAGACCTGAAACCAGAATAATAATCGCGGTACATGAACACACCACGAAGGTATCTACAAATACTCCGAGCATCTGTACCAGCCCCTGATTGACCGGATGTTTGACATCGGAAGCTGCAGCAGCATTCGGTGCCGAACCCATCCCTGCCTCGTTAGAGAACAGACCACGCTTGATGCCCATCATCATCGCCATAGAAACCATGGCACCAAAGAAACCACCAGCGGCGGCTTCAAACTCAAAGGCTTTACTGAAAATGAGCTGGAAGATGGATGGGAGCAGATCGTAATTGATGACTGCAATATACAAAGCCACCGCCAGATAAAGCACAGCCATAAACGGTACAAAGCTTTCCGCGACTTTTGCAATCCGTTTAATTCCGCCAAAAATGATCACCGCAGTCATCAAGACCAGAAACAATCCAACCCAGGAAATTTCCAGATTCAGGCCGCCTAATGGCAGAATCAGGTTCGCCTGATCCCAGCCCCAGGCATGAGAGGTTGCTCCGGTAATGGCATTGGCCTGAACTGCATTGAAGACAAAACCATAAGTCGTGATCAATGCAATCGCAAAGACAATCCCGAGCCATTTCTGTTTCAGGCCTTGTGTAATGTAATAAGCTGGTCCACCACGGAATTGCTGGTTTTTGTTATCTCGCACCTTGAACAACTGTGCCAAAGAAGATTCAACAAAAGCAGAACTCATGCCCAAAAAGGCAGTAAACCACATCCAGAACACGGCACCGGGGCCACCAATTGCAATCGCAATGGCGACACCCGCGACATTGCCCACACCGACCCGGCTTGCCAGTCCAGTGACAAAGGCCTGAAACGGGGTAATGCCGTGCGTATCCTGAACCTTGCCACGGCTATTTTTCATGACTTTCATGCTGTGCCAGAACAAACGAATTTGTACTGCACCGGTCATGATCGTGTAGAAAATACCGACTGCGACCAGAAACACCACCAGAAAATCCCATAAAGGGCCATTCAGGGCATTAATCCAGCCGAGTAAGGTTTCATTTAACTGATCATTCATGTCACATCCTTATGAGCCTATGACTCATCGTATCAGGCATAAAAATTATGCAAAAAACTTCAAAATCATCTGAATAACAGTAGCATTGATTAAGTCAACGAAGAACGCACCACATAATGGAACAATCAGGAAGGCCTTATGCGATGCACCATACATATTAGTAATCGCCTGCATATTGGCAACCGCTGTTGGCGTTGCACCCATACCGAAACCACAATGACCTGCTGCAAGTACCGCAGCATCATAGTTTTTGCCCATGATGCGAAAAGTGACGAAAGCTGCATACAAAGCCATGGTGATGGTTTGCGCACCCAGAATCACCATAAGTGGTCCTGCAAGGTCAGCCAATTGCCATAATTTCAATGATAACAATGCCATTGCCAAGTACAGCGACAATGAAGCATTACCGAACACATCAATCGCACGATCGAAAATCTGAACTTTGAAAATACCTTCCAGTACATTACGCAGGATGACACCACCTGCCAATGCCCACACAAATGTCGGCAGTTCAAATGCAGTACCTTTACTGAAACCCGTCATGAACTCTGCAAAAGCCAAACAGCCTGCGAACAGGCCCAAGGTCGTGATTGCATTATCAGCGGTAATTAAACGCACCTGATGCGGATATTCAAATGGAATATATTCGGTCGAGTTGATATCCATTGGCGTGCTGTCACGCTTTTCGATTTGTTGATCCGTACGTGCAATTGCGAGATTATGACGGTTAATCAGCAGTTTTGCTAAAGGACCACCAATAATCCCACCGATAATCAGACCAAAAGTGGCACTGGCCATCCCCAGTGCAAGCGCCCCCTGAATGCCATGTTCAACCTCAAAAATCTCACCCCATGCACCTGCAGTACCATGACCACCGGTTAAGGTAATTGAACCTGCAATCAGGCCAATCAATGGGTCAATACCGAGCAAGGTGGCCAGACTCATGCCGACTGCATTTTGTAAGATAATAAAAGTTGAAATAGCGAACAGGAAGATTACCAGACCGATGCCGCCTTCACGCAACTTGGAAAAGTTGGCACTGAGACCGATCGAGGCAAAGAAGATCAGCATAAAACTGGTTTGTAGCTCTGAACTGGTGGTGATGCTGTATCCCCACAGTGAATGCACCAGTAATGAGATAATCGCAGCAACCAAACCGCCTGCAACCGGCTCAGGAATATTGTAGCGCTTTAAAAAATCGATTTTATTAACCAGGAATCGGCCGAGTAACAAAACAATGACTGCGGCAATCAAGGTATAAAATGCGTTAAAAGTAAAATCCATAATTTTTTGCCCAAGATGATTTTGAATTTTTTATTTTTCTAAAAGTGATGGAGTGCGCTAGATTTCTAGCTCGCTCATTAGATGTTCATCTGGAAATATCCTGATTTGATCTATCACCTTTAGAAAAACAAACCGATTTATCATCTCTTTCAAACTTATGAATATCATCATCACGATCATATTCAACAAATGAGAGATTTATAAAAGCAACACCTTTTCTATTCCGATACTCAGTCTGTTGTAAAATTGCAGACAATTTTCAAACAGATGCGCATGCTGGTAAAAAAACTGTGTTTTAAGCTCAAAAAAAACATTCAGTGCTTGATGAGTGCTTTCAACCTAAAGACTTCATTCAAGCCATCTGGAATCGCGTTATTTAAAACAGATCTTAATCACGAAATGCATGAATTAAGATGAAAAGTCGTACATTATGCTGTTTCTTCGTATCAGGTTTTATTTCTTTTTATTAGCAATAGTTAATTTACCTATAAAAAATAATTATAAATTCTCATTTTTATATGAAGATTAATCTATATTTTAATTCAAAAAAAATATTAATCTTTTACTCGACACAAAATTAAACAGGGATCTTGAAATTAAATTATCTTGATTTTCAGTCAAAATAAACCAGTTCTCTGTGTGAAATTGTTATTGTTGAATGGTTCAAGCACTTGGGTTTTAAGCCATTTTTTAAATCAAAGACCAACTTTATGACTAAATCCATTGCTATCACTTAGGCGATTTATGCTCAGCTAAAAGAATGCGAAATTTCATTATTCAAGTCATTTTGTTGACAAATGGTTTTTTCAGCTAGCGAAGAATTAAATTTTCCTATCCCCCGTTCTGTTTGTTTAGTTTATAGTCATTGCAAACTCAATAAGGATATTCGACTGGACCCCATAATGGATCAAAATCTTGTTCATGCTGTAGATCACACCATCACTTCTCGCCATTCAGTGCGTGCTTTTTTAAATACCCCCGTTAGTACAGACACCTTAAAAGAGATTCTGGCGGTGGCCAGCCGCGCACCTTCAGGAACCAATACCCAACCCTGGAAAGTGTATGTGGTAACAGGTAAAAAGCGTGATGAACTCGTGCAGCAGGTTTGTCAGGCACAAATGCAAATCTATGCAAATCCGGAATTGTCGCAGCAGTATCAGGAAACTTTTGCCTACTATCCTGAACAATGGATCTCGCCATTTATTGAACGTCGTCGTGAAAATGGCTGGGGTTTATATGGCTTGCTGAATATTCAAAAAGGCGAAAAGGAAAAAATGGCGCGTCAGCAGCTGCGTAATTTTGAATTATTTGATGCCCCTGTCGGCTTATTTTTTACTGTACATCGGTCTTTGGCGATTGGGTCCAAAATGGATGTTTCCATGATGATCCAGAATGTTATGCTGGCAGCAAAAGCCCGCGGTCTGGACACTTGCCCGCAGGCAGCCTGGAATCACTTTCACCCGATCGTGCTTGATCTGGTCGGCGCACCCGATGATGAAGAGCTGGTCTGCGGTATGGCACTGGGTTATGCCGACCCAGAGCAAATTATTAACAGCTTTATTACCCCGCGCGTTCCCGTAGAAGAATTTGCCGTGTTTATCGATGAGTGATGCAAGCAGGGCTAAGCCAACTTGCTTAGCCCTCTGTCCAGACCAGTATTTTTATTATCTGAGAGGCAGCCAGCATCTATGCATTTTTTAGGCTGGGCATGTTGATTTTAAAAATCGCCCAAGCAGAAATACCGACAAAAACCAGCATGATCAATGCCATATTCAGTAAAGCATGCCAGATCAGAAAATTCAGTAATACACCGCCCAATAAACCACAGACAAATTGCATACTGCCCATAATGGCACTTGCAGTTCCTGCCCGCTCGCCCTGTTTAGCCATTGCTAAAGCCATGGCATTCGGACCAGTAAACCCAAGGGCTGCCACCACAATAAACATGCCTAACAACACCCAGAGCACAGAATCGACATCCAGACAGCCGAGCAAGATTAACCCTAATACACCGGCAAACTGCAGACAGGTGCCAATTTTCAGACGCTGCAATATCGAGAAACGCCCAGCCAGACGTTTATTCAAGGTCGAAAACAGCATGATCCCGAAGGCATTGGCACCAAAGGCATAAGCAAACTGCTGCTCGGTCAGTTGATAACGATCCATCAGAATGGCCGAAGAAGCGCTGATATAACAGAACATCACCGCACCGGAAAAACAGCCGGCATAGAGCGGACGTCGAAAGCTTGGATCCTGAAAAATGCACCGGTACAAACTTATAACCTGTTGAAAGTTCAGCTTGAGACGACGTTCTGGCTCCAGGGTTTCTTTAAATAGAAAATGTACACAGGCCAGACTCAACAGACCGCAGCCCATCAGCACCAAGAAGATCACATTCCATTCATAAAACATCAATACCCAGGCCCCCAGACTCGGAGCGATGATTGGTGCAATCGCAGTCACAATCATCATGCTGGCAAAGGCCTGAGCTGCTGAATGCATATCCAGGCGATCACGAATTGCAGCACGTGCCATGACCACCCCGACACAGCCACCTAAGGCTTGCAGAATCCGTGCAGCGATCAGGCTCCATTCATCCTGCGCAAAGACACACAGTAAACTTGCCACAATGTATAAACACAGCCCAAAATACAGTGGCGGTTTACGTCCAATCCGGTCACTGATCGGACCATAAATCAGTTGCCCGATCGCCAGACCGAAGAAATAAGCCGGCAAGCTATTGGAAACCATTTGGGTACTGACACCAAAATCTGCTGCCATAGCCGGTAAGGCCGAAAGATACATATCAATGGATAAAGGCCCGAGTGCACTTAAGGTCGCCAGCAAAACAATCCAGGACATGGCATAAGGTTGTTGTACTATTTTATTCGATGTCATAAGCATGAAGATTTAAAGCGCTAATATGCAGACAAATTAACACAGTGCATAGTATGATTTAGCCTGAAATGAAGATTTATAAATATACTATTTTCATTAGCCTATTCAGATTCAGCTCTAAGACTGCAGTATAAAGGACGACCTTTGAAATCTTGGCTCACTCGTCTCAAGCAAACCACCTATAACACGACCTTGATGTATAACCTGCGCATGATGACGGCATTTGCAGGTACCGCCTTTGTTCCCTATTTTATGGGACAACAATTGATGACGATCCCATTGACTTTAGGGGTGGTCGCAGCCGGTTTAAGCGATATTGATGACCGCTTTTCGGTGCGGATTTTAAATCTGCTCTACACCTACATTGGCTTCTTTATTACGGCAGTAGGCGTATATCTGCTTTTTCCTTATCCCTTGCTGTTTGCCTTGGCCTTAATTGTGTCCTGTATTGCCCTGATTTTGCTGGGTTCACTAGGGCGACGCTATGCCACGATTTCCTACGGCTGTCTGGTGATTTCCGTTTATTCCATGCTCGGGGTGGAGCTGTTTGATGAATGGTATAAACAGGCTGGTTTATTGGTCATCGGCGCGATGTGGTACGGTCTGCTGTCGACCATCAGTTTCCTGATTTTCCCTGCCCGACTGGCGCAAGACAAGCTTGCCATTTCCTATTCTGCTCTCGGTGACTTTTTATATGCCAAGTCCAATCTGTTTGATGTGGACATGACCCCGAAAAGCTATCAGCAAAGCATGATTGAACTCTCGCTTGAAAATGGGAAACTGATTGCGATTTTTAATGAGATGAAAACTGCCCTTTTGACTCGCCTGAAAGGTGACCGGGGGCAAAAAGACACCCGTCGCAGCCTGCAATATTATTTTGTCGCGCAGGATATTCATGAACGTGCCGATTCAGCGCATATTGATTATCAGAAACTGGCCAAGATTTTCCAGCATAGCGATATCCTGTTCCGCTTCCAGCGCATCATGTCAATTCAGGGCAAAGCCTGTAAGGACCTGAGTGAAAGTTTGCTGCTGCGCAAACCCTATGTGCATAATCAGCGCTTTAAGCATGCCTTTGACAACCTGAGACAGTCGCTAGATAAATTACGTCAGGAACAGCATTATGATCAGGTCTGGATCAGCGCCCTGTTTGCGCTGTTTCAAAACCTGAAATCGATTGATGCCCAGTTACGCAACCTGGAAACCGAGCAAAATATCAAGTCCGAGCGTTTCAAACATATCGAAAACCAGCTTAGAGATGATGACCTGAAAGGCTGGGATGACATCAAGATTCGGATTAAACAGCATTTGACACCCGAGTCGGTGCTGTTCCGGCATGCCATCCGCCTGTCGATTGTGCTACTAATCAGCTATATCTTCGTACAGGTCAGCAATATTGAATATGGTTACTGGATTTTATTGACTGCACTCTTTGTCAGCCAGCCCAACTTTAACGCCACCAAACGGCGTTTACGTCTGCGTATTATCGGTACGTTGGTCGGTATTATCCTCGGTTATGCCATTTTATATTTTGTGCCGTCCATCGAAGGACAATTATTGCTTCTGGTACTGAGTGGGATTCTGTTCTTTGAATTGCGCAGTAAACAGTATGCACAGGCCACCGCCTTTATCACGATTTTAGCCCTGATCAACTTCAACCTGGACGGTATGGGCTATGCCGCGGCCATCCCGCGTATGATCGACACCTTGATTGGCTGTGCGATTGCCTGGTTCGGCGTCAGTTTTATTTTTCCAGACTGGAAGTTCCGGCGTTTGCCGCGCAGTATCAAACGCAGCTTGCAGGCAGAAGCAGATTATTTGAGTGAAGTAATCGAGCAGTATAAATCGGGACGTAATAATGGCCTGAAATATCGGATTGTGCGCCGTGCTGCTCATAATACCGATGCCGAGGTAGCCTCACTGATTTCGACACTGGCCACTGAACCGGATATTGATCCGGTACAAAAATCGCTAGCCTTTGAGTTCCTTTGTCTGAACCATACTTTTATCAGTTATATTGCTGCACTGGGCGCACACCGGGAAAAAATTGAAGATCAGGACATTCTGAATTTACTGGACAAAGCTCTCGAGAACATTCGTGGTGCATTGTTACGAGATGAAATGCCCGATTTAAGTGCGCAAAATATGATTCCCCATATTCGACAGCGCTTGGCTCAAGATCAGGAGCAAGATCAGAAATCCCTGATCATTTTGCAGCAGCTGTCTTTAATGTTCAGCATTTTAAAGCAGTTGAGTCAACTGAAACAAAGTTTGAGTCATGAGCGTGATGAACAGGCAACTGAATTAGGTTCATTATAATTTGGCTGATTTTGGAACAATATACTCACTGAATTGGTACAATTAGTGCTAAACTTTTTACAGTTTAAAATCTGCTAATTTCACTATGACCGCGAAAAATTTATACGCTTATACCCTCCAGCCTGTGAACTATGAAATTTCAGAAGCCGAGCAGCGTCATGCTCAGCTGGTGATCTGGCGTAGTACCAATAAAATTGGCATGAAAGCATGGCTGATCATGGGTGCTGTTGTTGCACTTTCTATTCTGGGCATTCTGCTCCTGAAGAACTATTCTACCGTGTTCTGCTGGGTGGCCATTGTCTGTGTGGTGTTGTATTACCTGATCCGTACCTTTGGTCTGGAATGGTATGTTAAACGCAAGATGAATGAATTTCCGGTACAGGAAATCAAAGGTGTTCGCCTGGGCGTACAACCACATGGCATCGTGATGCGTCAGAAAATGGGCATGCAAGAAGGTGTTGGGGCGATTAGCTGGAAAGACATCTATGAATGGTACAACACACCAGAATTCATGTTGGTCAATTTCAAGGTAAAAGGCCAGCAAGGTGCATATATCCTGCCGAAACGTCTGGACAGCAAAAACTTCTCTTTCGCCACGATTCGCAAGCATCTGGAAGCAGAAGTCGGCGCAGCAAAACAAATCTAAACTGTTCTTTCTTCAGTGAAAAACCTCCTGTCCCGGCATGGAGGTTTTTTTAATCTCAAAACAATAAATGATAATGAGAATAAATATTATCCTCAACACCTATAATTCGAGCTTAAACTTCAGTTATAATTTTGCCACTTTTATAGATCTCACCCTTAATCTGACGACCATGTTTAAAAAGACATTTTTCCAAATCCACTGGTTTCTGGGGATTACAGCAGGTTTAATCCTCTCGATAATGGGGGTCACTGGCGCAATCTATTCCTATGAACAACAAATATTAAAATGGATGAATAGCGACAGTTATACGGTTCAGGTTCAGCAACGTGACAAACTCACGCCTGCCGAGCTGTATCAGCACTTTAACCGTACTGCGCCTGACATGAAGATCAACAGTATTACCGTGGCACAAGATCCAAGTGCTTCGAGTACCGTGAATGTCGCTAAAGAAGGCGCACGGCGTGGTCAGAACATCATGATCAACCCGTATACTGCGGAAGTCTTACCAGAGATTAAGGGTCGGGAGTTTTTCCAGTTTATTCAGCAACTGCATCGTAATTTGACGGTTGGTCCAGTAGGTAAACAGATTACCGGTGCCTGTACCCTGATGCTGATCTTTTTTGTCTTGTCAGGTCTATACCTGCGCTGGCCGAAACGTCATTCGATCAAGCAATGGTTCTTTGTAAAACCTCAGCTGAAAGGCCGTAATTTTATCTGGGATCTGCACGCTGTTGTGGGAACCTGGGTGGTGATTTTTTACCTGATTTTAGCCTGTACCGGCCTGTACTGGTCTTATGACTGGTGGCGCAATGGCATGTTTAAGGTACTGGGTGTAGAGCGTCCGCAACCGGAAATGCAGGCCAATGCCGGCAATAACCGTGGTGAAGGACATCCAGGCGGCGAACGTGGCCCACGTGCTGAAGGTGAAGCACGCGAAGGTCTCAGCCCTGAAACTACTGTCCGTGCACTAGACCAGAGCTGGATTGGCTTTAACACTGAATTTTCAGATAAGTATTCTACCGTAACGTTTAACCTTCCAAAAAAACCGGATGGCGAAATGCAGCTGAGCTTTGTGGATCCGATCGCTCAACATGAGCGTGCACGAAACAGTGCTACTTATAATTACCAGACAATAGAATTTAGCGAAGTCGAGCTGTATGAAGATAAAAAGCTCAACGAAAAAATCATGAGCAGCATGTTACCGGTGCATCGTGGCAGCTTTTTCGGTCCGATCTACCAGTTCTTTACCATGCTCGCAGCCTTGTTAATGCCATTGTTCTTTGTGACCGGCTGGATGCTCTATCTGAAACGTCGCAAACAGAAACGCTTAACACTCGCAGCACGTCAGGGTGCGACTTTAGTGAACCTGAATGAAAATGCTAAACCGTGGCTCATTGCTTATGCCTCACAAACAGGGGTTTCTGAGCAACTGGCTTGGCGTACAGCAACTGCCCTGCAGGAAGCACGTCAACCGGCAACAGTGAAGCCGGTACAACAACTGACGCTTGCCGATTTACAGCAAACCGAACAGGTATTATTTGTTGCCAGCACCTATGGCACAGGCGAAGCGCCAGATCTGGCCTCTTCTTTTGAGAAAAAAATCCTGTCTGCACAAGCTGATCTCAGCCATTTAAGTTATGCGGTATTGGCCTTAGGTTCTCAGGAATATCCAGACAGCTATTGCAGTTTTGGTCACCGTATTGATCAGTGGTTAAAACAGAATGGTGCCCAGCAGCTATTCAATACAATTGAAGTCGACAATGCCAATAACGAGCATATCCAGCAATGGAATACTGCACTGGCACAAGTCACTCGACTTGAGCTACAAGCGATGAGTATCGATAAGACCTTTGATCGCTGGAGTTTGAGTAAACGTGAAGTCCTCAATCCGGGTAGTCTGGGTGCGCCTGCTTTCAATATCGAACTGACCCCTGAACATGAAGCCATCTGGCAAGCAGGTGATATTGCCGAGATTCAGCCAGGAAATAGCCCAGAACGTATTTATGCATTTATGCAAAAGCACCAGATAGCAGCGGGTACACAAGTACCTTCTATGCAACAGAATATTGAACAGGCACTCTGGGATCGTGATCTGACTCAGGCTGAACCTTTTGATTCTCTGGATCAGCTCCTCACGCAATTACCGGTTTTGGCAACACGTGAATACTCCATTGCCAGTATTCCAAGCCAGCAGGTTTTACGTCTGGTGGTACGTCAGCAAACCGATGCTAGTGGTAATCTGGGATTGGGTTCCGGCTGGTTGACTCAACATTCAGCGCTTAATGCACCCATTGCACTGCGTATTCGCAGCAATGAGTCTTTCCACCTGATTGATGACAACCGCCCGATTATCTGTATTGGTAATGGTACCGGGATTGCGGGATTATTAAGTCTGCTCAGTGCGCGTAACCGTCAGGACTATAGCCAGAACTGGCTAATCTTTGGTGAACGTCAGCGTGAACATGACTTCTTCTTTGAAGAAACCATTCAGGCCTGGCTGCAAATGGGAACCCTGAAACGTCTCGATCTTGCATTCTCGCGCGACCAGCAGGAAAAAGTCTATGTACACCATAAACTGCGTGAACAGGCTGAAGAACTAAAAGCCTGGATTGCACAAGGTGCGGTGATTTATGTTTGTGGTAGCATCAATGGTATGGCCAGCGATGTGGATCAGGCCCTGACCGAGATTCTCGGTGAAACAATGCTAGATCAATTACGTCTGGATGGACGTTATCGCCGTGATGTATATTAAGATAACCTGATATGCTAAAAACCGGGCTCAATGGCCCGGTTTTTATTGAAGATACAAAAGCAATAATAAGAATATGAATAAGAAAAAAGGAACTCTGGATGCTCAATCAACTTAAACGAAGTCTTAGCCTGATCTTTGGCTTGATTCTATGTCTCAATAGCGTCTGGTTACTGAGCCAAGGTCAGAGGCATTTTGCTATTGCCTTGTCTACCTTCATTGGGGTGGCATTCATCCTGTATGCCTTGTTTTTTTCATCTATTCAGCGCTGGAAACAGAATTCCCGATTCAGAACCTTGTTCTGGAACAGTCTCTGGGGCGGATTTCTATTCTGGATCATCAGTGTCGCTGCTTTCTTCGCTTATATCCAGATGTCAATCAACCCGACTGTTCCGGCACGACCTGCTGCAGCGATTTTAGTATTAGGTAGTGGTATTAATCAGGGTCAGCCCTCACCCATCTTAAAAAATCGTCTGGATACCGCAGCAAAATATGCAGAACGATATCCGAAGACTTTAATCATTATGACCGGTGGACGAAATTTCTGGGAGAGACAGAGCGAAGCTGAAGTCATGCAAAGTTATATCCATACGAACTATCCGCAGCTCAACAACCCCATTAGCCTAGAAGATCAAAGCAGGAGTACCCAACAGAACCTGCAATATTCTCAGGCAATATTAAAACAGCAACATATTGATCGAAATGAGCCAATTGCGATTGTCACCAGCGATTTTCACAGCCCTCGTGCTCGCGCCATTGCCAGACATCAGGGTTATCAACAAGTCATCAGCCTGAGTGCCAGCACACCCCAGAATGTTCGCTATAATTCCTGGTTACGCGAATATTTTGCTTTGATTAGTGGCTGGCTACTGAATGAATATTCATTGTTCCAATAAACAAGCTGTTTTAAAAACAATAAATTTAATTTAAACGGATCTGCCTAGGCAAAGGCATATCCGGATTTTTAAACAGTTCAGGTTTTTGCACATAAATCTGATACAGATAATTTTTAATATCGAGTAATAATTTTTCCGGTGCCACCAGAATATTCTGTCCTTCCGGGGTCAGATCAAGCGAAACAATGGTACTTTCCTGACGTAAAAAGGGAATGACTTTCTCTACAAAATCCTTAAGACCAATTTCCTGAATCTCGTAATTTGCCCAATTGTCTTTAATCAGCAGTCGAGCCAGACCTTTACTTTGCCAGCAGGCAAATGCGCGTTGTCCGGTAGGCGTGGCACATAAGGCCCAGCCATCTTGGTAGAGTGCAAAAATGCCAGCATTGGCAACAATGGCTTCAATATATTGCTTATAAAGCTGTTGAGGATCGAAAGCAGTTTTTTGGGATTTGGTCGCGGCTTTGCGCTGATAGGGATTTCTCATAATCGTGAAATCTTAATATTATTATAATAGAATCAGATTCTAAGGAATAAATCGAGTTGAAGCAAGAAGATATGGTGGGCGCTGACGGGATCGAACCGCCGACATTCTGCTTGTAAGGCAGACGCTCTACCAACTGAGCTAAGCGCCCTGAGAAAAACAACAACGTTGTTTTAAATGACGCAAGACCAACAAGGAATGTAGTCTTGGTATCTTGAAAACTCAGATCTCAGAAATCCAAGCTTTTCATCTTAAGATGGCGCAGCGGACGGGGCTCGAACCCGCGACCCCCGGCGTGACAGGCCGGTATTCTAACCAACTGAACTACCGCTGCATCGTAAGAATCTGGTGGGCGCTGACGGGATCGACCCGCCGACATTCTGCTTGTAAGGCAGACGCTCTACCAACTGAGCTAAGCGCCCTGATAAAGAGTGTCAATCTTTAGTTTATTAAATTCAGGCTCAGGGACCTCAATTTAATTTCTTTTGAAATGGCGCAGCGGACGGGGCTCGAACCCGCGACCCCCGGCGTGACAGGCCGGTATTCTAACCAACTGAACTACCGCTGCATCGCAAAAGAATCTGGTGGGCGCTGACGGGATCGAACCGCCGACATTCTGCTTGTAAGGCAGACGCTCTACCAACTGAGCTAAGCGCCCTCAAAAGGTCTATCTATAAATGGCGCAGCGGACGGGGCTCGAACCCGCGACCCTCGGCGTGACAGGCCGATATTCTAACCAACTGAACTACCGCTGCATTTACACAATGTCGCTATTGTGGCAAACGAAAATCAAGATCTTAAAGTGGCGCAGCGGACGGGGCTCGAACCCGCGACCCCCGGCGTGACAGGCCGGTATTCTAACCAACTGAACTACCGCTGCAACTATAAGGTCTCAACATGAAAGAGCTTGGTGGGCGCTGACGGGATCGAACCGCCGACATTCTGCTTGTAAGGCAGACGCTCTACCAACTGAGCTAAGCGCCCTTTCTAAACGTCTATCATCGTTTGATGGGTGCATTATAGAGAATCTGCACAGCCTGTCAAACGCTTTTCGGAATGTTTTCCACTTTTTAGGTGTGAGTGATTAAAAAATAGGTTGTTTGTTAAAAAAAACAACACTTTTTGTTTATTTTTTAAGTCTCTACCGAAATTTTTTAATTTTCAAAATGAAAATTGAAGCGAAATTTTGTGTTTTACCCTGCGAAGTTTCAGTCTAACCACACGACATATTGCAATTCTGATTAAGGATTATACAAAGCTTTAAAATACTCGACGTTGTGTTCATGTAATCTTGCAACTGTCATTTATTTTTAAGTGGGAAATAGCGATAAATTTAAGCTTTAGAGGATGATTCAACCTGTTCTATGCCATGAAAATAGGATCTGGATCAGATTAATCAATCTTTTCTGCTGTCTCCATCAAGATCAAGCAGATTCAGCCCATAAAAACAAAATCATTTTCACATGATCTTAAAATCTAACTTTTATTCGCTTTTCGAAACATTTAGTTTTTCCAGATCTAATGTCTGTTCTGAGATATAAACCAGTGCATCTTCACTGATCAGGTCAAATAATTCAGCGACCTCCGGATTACGCATACGAATACAGCCGTGCGACAGCGGCTCTCCCATCTTTTCGGTTTCTGGGGTGCCATGAATATAGATATAACGCTGATAGGTATCGCAGCCCTCCCCTTGATTAAAACCTGCCTCAAGGCCACTCAGCCATAAAATGCGCGTCAGGATCCAGTCACGCTGCGGAAATTCTGCTGCCAATTGGGGATTATAAATTTCACCCGTCACCTGACGTGCGACAAATACACTATTTAAGGGAGCATTCTGACCAAACTTTTCAGCGACTTTGTGCCATCCACGAGGAGTCTGGCCACTATTTTCAGTTTCGCCAATGCCATTTTTGCCACTGGAAATCAGATATTGCTTGTTTAGACGGGGCAGATACAGTTTTTGTTGGGCAAGATCAATCAGGATATCGGCTTGATCCAGATGCAAGGTACTCATGACTTGTTATTCTCAGACTCTATTTTGTTTGGTTTTATAGGGTTTAATTTGCTATCTACAGATTGCGGAGTTTGTAAATCTGTCTTTTCTGGGTCGACTGTATTTTGCTGAATAATGATCTGATTCGGTTCAGGGCGTCGCCATAACCAGATCGCGACGATCAGCATCGTAATATTGGTAAAGGCTTTCACTGCCAAGGGTGCCGTAGTAAACAGCATAATGATCCCGCTGATCAGCATCATGATACTGGCCAACCATTTGGCCTTATGCGGTACAGTACCGTGCGCGCGCCAATCTCTTAAGGTCGGACCATATTTGGGATGATTCAATAACCAGTCATCCATTTGCGGCCAGCCTTTAGATGCCGCCCAAGCCGCCAGAATCAAAAAGACCGTTGTTGGCATACCCGGCAGGATTGCACCGATAAAGCCCAGGATCACAAACAGCACCACCAGACTTCGCCAAAACAACACTTTCATACATCAACCCTAGCCGCAGAATTCAGGTAGTATAAAGCGTTTTCCGATACTGTCCGTTGTATTTCTGCACTTTTCACAGGTTGTCCTATGCCCTTTTCCAATTTAAACCAAAATCTTGTAGAAGCATGGCAACGTCATCAACATCCTCTGGTGCGGCAGCTAGCATTTGCTGTTGGCAGTCCGAATATCCTGTCCCATGTTCCAGATGAACTTGAGCTCATACATCGTTTTGAGTTGCATGACAGCCAGACCTGGCAGCGACATCTTAACCATTATCATCCACGCTTGGAATTTCTTGATCAGCATCCAAAAGAATTAATCGAATTTGTACAGCAACTAAAAAGCACACGTTTGGGGCTGCGTTTTGAAATGCTGGTCTGGTTCTGGTTGCTCGATGATGCTTACCATCCCTATCGGCTGCTTGGCCATAGTCTGCAAAAAATTGAAGGCGCCAAAACCTTGGGTGAGCTGGATTTTCTGCTATTAAATACTGATACAGGACAGATTGAACATTGGGAAGTGGCATTGAAATATTATCTGGCCGAAGCAGATTTTAGCCTGCCGCATTGGTATGGCCTAAACCGCACCGATACTTTAATCAGAAAAATGAAACATTTCACACAAAAACAATTCCAGTTTGATGAGGCTTTGCAGCATCCCATTCAAAGACGGTTTTGCGTCCTCAAGGGACAGCTGTATTTGCCTACACATCATGCCGATCAGCCAATTCCCTCATGGATCAATACCGAGCGTCGGCTGGGCGTATGGGGACAGCATATTCCTGCTGCACAGCACGGTTTCTATCGTCTGCAACGACATGAATGGATTTATCCGCAAGCCCGGCCGAGCAGTTCAGCTGCGATCTGGTGGACGGATGGACTTTATAAAAAACTCGATAGTGATGACTTTTATATGTATCGCAATCCGGTGCTGATCCAGCATCCATCGCATAAGCCCCTATAAAGCATTACATTTATTAACCGAAGCACTATGAAAACCACATATTTTTTAGAGCGTATATTTTCTACTCTAAGTCCCACATCATAATAATTTTATTATTGATTATACGGAGATGATGATGAAAAAAATTCTTGCTGCTTCATTAATGATGGCTTTTGTATTGACTGGCTGTAACACCGTAAAAGGCATGGGCAAAGATGTGTCTAAGGCTGGCGATGCGGTAACCAATACTGCTGAAAAAACCTCTGACGAAATCCGTCAAAACTAGTTTTTTCCTAAACGCTCACAGAACCCTATCTCAGATAGGGTTTTTTTATATCAGTCGTTCACATTCACGTCTATATTCGCCTATTATAGAACCGAAAAAATTATCGACTGTTGAATACCGTATGAGCTCTTCCGCTACCCTCGATTTAAGCCTGCAACTATTACGTCAGCCTTCTGTCACACCGATTGATCATGACTGCCAGAACATCATGGCTGAACGTTTAAAGAAGATTGGTTTCAACATTGAATCCATGCGCTTTGAAGATGTAGATAATATCTGGGCACGCAAAGGCACAGAAGGTCCGGTCTTCTGTTTTGCTGGCCATACCGATGTCGTGCCAACCGGTAATCTGGATGCCTGGAACTCAGATCCTTTTTTACCTGAAATCCGTGAAGGCAAACTTTATGGTCGTGGCAGTGCCGACATGAAGACCGCTTTAGCAGCTATGGTAGTTGCCACAGAACGTTTTGTAGAAAAATATCCAGACCATAAAGGCTCGATTGCCTACCTGATCACTTCAGATGAAGAAGGTCCGTCGATTAATGGCACGGTGAAAGTGATTGAAACACTGGAAGCGCGTAATGAGAAAATCACCTGGTGTCTGGTCGGTGAACCGTCTAGTACCAATACATTGGGTGATATTGTCAAAAATGGCCGTCGTGG
Source organism: Acinetobacter sp. L-24 (assembly GCF_056857555.1). Next base: position 319,500 of record NZ_JBSXNI010000044.1, read on the forward strand.
TTCAATAAATGCCAACCTGACTGTAAAAGGCAAACAGGGTCATGTGGCTTATCCGCATCTGGCCGTGAATCCGATTCATACCGCTTCCAAAGCCATTGCTGAACTGTGCGACACAGTCTGGGATCATGGCAACGAATATTTCCCGGCGACGACCTTCCAGATTTCCAATATCAATTCGGGTACAGGCGCAACTAACGTAGTTCCCGGCACCATGAACCTATTGTGCAACTGGCGTTATTCAACTGAAGTGACCGCTGAAGAACTTAAAGCACGTACTTTAGAAATTCTGGATCGTCATGGTGTGGATTATGACATTTCTTGGACTTTATCTGGCCTGCCTTTCCTGACGCCAGTTGATGAACTAGTAAATGCAGCTAAAACCGCCATTCTGAATGTGACGGGGACTGAAACTGAACTATCGACTTCGGGCGGTACCTCAGATGGCCGCTTTATTGCCCCTACCGGCGCACAGGTACTGGAACTTGGCGTATTGAATGCCACGATTCATCAGATCAATGAACATGTCGATATTGCAGACTTAGAGCCATTGGCTGAAATCTATGAGCAGATTCTCGTGAATTTACTTGCCAATTAAGTAAATTCATAACGCAATAAAAAAGGAACTCCATGGAGTTCCTTTTTTATATTTTATAGCCTGGATTACAGCCCGATTGTAGCCTGAATATTGGTCATATTCGGAATATGGAACAGCTGTTCGTTCATGCGCACATATTGAAAGATGGCAGGATCATTCACCGGCTGATCGACATCGACCACTTCGGAAATACGAATCCGGATGGTTTTCGGCATTTCATTACACATCAGGGCAAAGCGCTGAGTAATTTCATCCCCCTCAATCACCAGTGCCACCCCATTTTGACGTGACGGATCATTCACTGCATAGACCGGTAACTGTGCCTCATGCCATTCTACAGTTTTGACCTGAGTATTGCTATCCAGTGCTGACAGGACAATGTTTTGTGGCAATAACATCGGATCTTTGCCATGACAATCAATAATATAGGCATCAACAAATCCGGTCGATACCGTAATCAAATGCTGAAGTTCCTGCTGGCTAATCTGATCAGCCATTTTATTGCTTGAATTGGTCTGACTCATATATTACCTCTGTTTTTCAGCAATCAGTTGCTGGATATTGGCCAACAGTTCCGCTTCCTGGAACGGTTTACCCATATAATGTGTTACACCTAGGCTGAATGCACGTTCACGATGCTTCTCACCGGTACGTGAGGTAATCATGATAATCGGCAAGTCACGGTGAATATCATGGTGACGAACCAGATTGGTCACTTCGAAACCGTCCATACGTGGCATTTCGATATCCAGCAACATCAGATCCGGTCTGACGTTTTCAAGCTGCTCGATCGCATCCACACCATCTTTGGCAGTGACAATATCATAGCCTTGACGTTCAAGCAGACGCGACGTCACTTTACGTACAGTCACCGAGTCATCGACAATCATCACCAGACGACGTGCATTTGAATTACGCGAACCATCACGCTGATCATTCAGCTGTTTGACACGCTGTGTCGCCTGAATCTGGCGGGCAACATTCTGTCCATCGAGAATCAGACAGACCTGACCATCACCCAGAATCGTGGCACCGGCCACTACCCCGACGTTGGCAAACTGCTGTCCAATCGGTTTTACTACAATCTGCGCTCGTGAACCGACCAACTGATCGACCAGCAAGGCAATGGTTTGACCACTATTACCTTTAATCAACAGCACCGGCAATGAATGACCAACATTATTCAGACGTGGAATCGGCTGGTTGCCAACAAACTCAGACAGATAACGCAGCTTATAGTTTGCGCCATCGATCTTGAAATAGTCATCTTTACTGTTGAAATAGCTTTCCAATGTGGTCGGTGCAATACGCACAATTCGGTCAATCTGCGCCAGAGAAATCGCATATTGCTGATCGCCCACTTTCACCATCAAGGCATCGCTGACCGCTACGGTCGTCGGTACGCGAATCGTAAAGACCGTACCCTTGCCCAGTTCCGAGCTCACTGACACATGGCCGCCCAGTGATTTGATCTCGCTTTGTACCACATCCAGACCGACACCACGACCAGAAATCTGGGTCACTGCTTTCGCGGTACTGAAACCAGGATGGAAGATAAATTGCAGGATTTCTTCCTGATCAATGACTTGATCCGCTTTGATTAGATCCAGACTCAGCGCTTTTTCACGAATCTTCTCCGCATCGATCCCCTTACCATCATCACTAAAGGACACAATTACATCGGTTCCCTGACGGCTGATGTTCAAGACAATAGAACCGACTTCCGGCTTGTTCAGTGCGATACGATCTGCAGTATCTTCCAGACCATGGTCAATCGCGTTACGCAGCATATGCTCAAATGGGGTGACCAGACGCTCGAGAATGTTACGATCCAGTTCACCTTCGGTATTCTGTACGATCAGTTCTGCAGGACGGTTCAAGGTGGTCGAGGTTTGACGCACGATACGCTGTAAACGCGGCAACATCCGATCAAATGGAACCAGACGGGTACGCATCAGGCTTTCCTGAATCTCGGCCTGAATACGGGATTGTTGCAATAACAGACCTTCAGTTTCGCGAATCTTGTCGGCCAGTGTACTCTTGAAGTCGACCAAATCTGATGCAGATTCTGCCAGTGATTTAGACAGCTGGTTGAGCGACGAATACTGGTCCATTTCCAGCGGGTCAAAGTCAGCATAGCGCGAGTTCTCTGAACCGTGTTTGGCAATAATCTGTGATTCCAGCTCGCCTTCCATTCGACGTAACTGATCTGCAAGACGCTTGATCGCCAATTCCATCTCGTTCAAGGTATTGCCCAGCTGGCCCAAGTCCATCTCGATACGCGAACGGTTAATCGAGTTCTCACCGGACAGGTCAATCATCTTCTCGACCAGATCAGCAGAGATACGGATCATCTCGTTATTGCTATCGCTGGTGCCGCTATTCGCCCACTCACCCATCATCTGTGGCGGCTCAGTACCATCACCTTCAACAAAGCCGAAGTCGGTACTGACCACCAGATTATCTGTTTTCGCCAGACGCTCAGGCAATTGCGCAGTAACATCCACATAAGCAATCTTTTTCAGACTGCTGTGCAGCGGCTCAAAACCGTTATAGTCACGCTGGAAAATCGCCTGTCTTAACCAGACCAGCGTTTTCTGCAATAAGCCATCATAGGCATTCGAGTTAAATTGATAGACCGCAAACTGTTCGAAAGTTGTTTCCAGCTCATAGGCGATACTGGCCACTTCTTCAACATCAATCATACGTGCACCACCCTTGATACTGTGGGCAGCACGCTGTAATTGCAGCAATAAACTACGGTCACTACGCTGATCAAACCATTGATTGAGGAGTTTCTCGGCATTCGCCAGAATCTCTTCGGATTCTTCAAGGAAAGATTCTTCAACAATCGATTTCAGTTCGTCTTCTTCAGAGCGTTCTACTGGTGTGTCTTCAGTGGCCTCAGGAGATTCCAAGATTTCCAGTAATTCTTCAGCTTCAGCCAGATCAGTTGCAGGCTGTTCAGTCGTTGCTGACTCTTCAAGTTGCGGTTCAGGAATTGATGTCGCTTCGACCTCTGTAACTTTAACTCCAGTGTTCGCGCTCTCCACAGCAGCAACAGCTTGTCCAGAAACCAATGCCTGAATATTTTGCAGAATCGCAATCGCTTCTGGTGCAGGATAATCAATACCGTCTTCCCGAATAGATTGAATACGATCGGAAATGTTGTCCTGAACCAGACGAATAATCTGGATTAAAGCAGGTGTCACGGCAATTTGCTGACGGATCACCCGCTCATAAATACTTTCCAGTTCATGCGCAATCAAACCGATATGCGATGCTGCGATCATGTTTGCACCACCTTTTAAGGTATGCAAATGACGCATCAGATTATTCAGCGAGGTTGTATCGTCCTGTTTTTTGCTCCAGGTATTTAGATCTTCATCAATGCCTGCCAGCAATTCATCCGCTTCTTCCAGGAAGATACTTAGTAATTCTTCATCAAAATCACGGTTGGTTTCAGCACTTTGCTGCTGCTGACGATCCGCAGCGATGCGTTGGCTCAAGCCAGCAAAATCGACACTGCCAGTCGCGACAGTTTCAGCCACCTGTGTGGCCTCTGAGCTTAGCTCAAAATTCTGATTGGTATTATCTTCAGCAAATATTTCCAGATCCTGCTGCACAAATGCAGACAGTTCACTGAGTATTTTTTGAATTTCATCATTCAGAATGACGCGCTGTCCTGCGGCCAAGGTATCAAATAAATGAATAAATTCCTGATGCGCCTGTGCGAACAGTTCATAAGCATAATCGCTGTTTAGCAGCACTGGCTTTTCAAGCAGCGCATCATAAGCCGATTTCAGATCGGCAGTGAATTCATGAATTCCCTGCGCTGCCCGGCTTTCTGTATGTGCCAGCAATTCCGCAGCCTGCTGGCTGAGTGCCTGAATATATTCCGGATAATCGACTTGGGCGCGTTTATCAAATTCAAACTCGGCATCCAATAACAGATCAATATCCAGCTCAACCAGTTTGGACACCAAGCCTTGCGTCTGAATACTATTGGTTTCAGTAACTGCAAAGCCATAATCATTCCAGACACGCTCAAAGGTGGCATATACCGCATCCAGTTTTGCAGTGTTGCCCTGACGTAGCAAATGCAGATAGTCACTGACAAACTCGGCATACTGAATCAGTAAAGCAGTTTCTTTTGAGGTTGAGACAATTTCATCTTGCAGCAGGGTTTTGAACAGATGCTCTACTTTAGAGCTGGCCTCAAAAATCTGGTCAATCTGCGCCATGGATGAACTGCCGCGCAAAGTATGAATCGCACGAATCAGCGCATTATAATCTTGTGATTTTTCATCTTCAGTGCGAAGGAAGGTAGCAATCGTATCCAGATGCTCTTCTGCTTCTTCAATAAAGATCGCTACAGTTTCTTCGATATCACTGCGAACCGGTACTTCTACTGGCGCTATTGTTAGCTCAACTTCACTTGGCTCATTGTCTGCAAGCTCAAGACCTGTCATCTGACCTTCAGCGGTCAAATGATCTGCCAATGCCAGTAATTCTTCCAATGCAGGTTCAGGCGAAATTTGTTGTTGTAATTGTTGTCCCAACAGCACCATTGGACGCAGATCGAGATCCAATTGCTGTACATGTTTGAATTTTGGATATAAAGCATATTGATAGACATTCAGTACCGCTTGGGCAAATTTCTGTACCGTCGGTGTTAGCTGAATCGAACCGGACAAAACCCGGTTTAAGGTATCTTCAACCGCCCAGGCCATTTCCCCTGCCGATTTTGCCCCGACCATGCGGCCTGAACCTTTCAGGGTGTGAAAATGGCGGCGAATGGTCTTCAGATTTTCTTGATGATCTGGATTGCTCAACCATTCTGGAAATAAAGCATTTAACTCAACGAAGATCTCTTCGATTTCCTCAACAAAAATTTCAAGAATTTCTGCATCTTGGTCAAGATAACTATCTTCAGGAAGCGTTGTCGTTTCAACTAAATTTTTTAATATTTCTTTCATAGCTCATGCTTCTTACGTTATGCCGCCAAGAAGGGCGCTCAAACTTAATTGTGACCGTCACGCGATACCTAACGTATGAAGTTAAGTACATCTTGTCGAGGCTTTATCTGTATTTTCTGAATGTGTCTCAACCGCGGTCAAGACACATTTCCCCATCATGTCTGACTTTATTCTGGTAGTTTAAAGTCAGATACAGATTCACGTAATGCATCGGCCATGTTTGCCAGTTCAGATACTGAACGTGCTGTATCGAAGGTTGCACTGGTGGTTTGCGAGGTAATTTCCTGTACGACATTCATCGTGGTCGCAATATGACCTGCAGATGCTGACTGTAGTTTCGCAGCATCAGAAATGTTCGCAATCAGTTTCGCCAGGTTGTTCGATACCGTTTGAATCTCATCTAGTGCTACACCGGCATCTTTAGACAAGTTCGCACCACGTACAACTTCCGATGTAGTTTGTTCCATCGAAATAACGGCTTCGTTGGTATCCGTTTGAATGGTTTTTACCAGGCCTTCAATCTGCTTAGTTGCAGAAGCTGAACGTTCCGCAAGACGCTGTACTTCATCGGCTACGACCGCGAAACCACGACCTGCTTCACCGGCCATCGACGCCTGAATCGCTGCGTTTAATGCCAGAATGTTCGTCTGGTCGGCAATATCGTTAATCAAGGCTACGATGTTACCAATTTCCTGAGAAGATTCACCCAAACGTTTAATACGTTTTGAAGTTTCCTGAATCTGTTCACGAATCGTGTCCATACCCTCAATTGAGCGATGTACAACATCTGCACCGTTTGCAGCAATTTGTACTGAACGCTCTGCTACCACTGCTGATTCATCGGCGTTGGCAGATACCTGGTCAATCGACAGTGCCATTTCGTTAATCGCTGCAGAAGCACCGGCAATTTCTTGTGCCTGATGCTCAGATGCTTCAGCTAACTGGTTGGTAATGCTTTGTGTAGTCGCGGTGTATTGCGCAACTTCTTGTGAAGTTTCAGTAATACGCGATACCAGGTCACGTAACTGATCGATCGCAAAGTTAATCGAGTCGGCAATCGCACCAGTAAAGTCTTCAGATACTGTTGCATATGAACGCAAGTCACCATCTGCAAGATCGGCAATCTCATCCAGTAAGCGCAAAATCGCATTCTGGTTACGGTCATACTCTTCTTGTAAACGGCCTACACGCTGCTTATCCGACAAGCCACGCAGAGAAAGCAACTTGAATACACACAGCAAGAAACCGACTAATAATGCGATCAGAAGGACTGCCGGAACAACCGTTTTAAGACCTGAGTTACCCGATAATTTATTCAGGTTGTCCAAAAGCACATCAGATTGAGAAAAAATAGATGCGGCTGCCTGACGAACTTTTACGATCTGTGTAGAGTTTTTCAGAATAATCGCTGATGCAGATTCCAGTACGTCATCATATTCAGCCTTGATGCCTTCCAGAGATTCACGCAGGGTTGGATCAGCAATACGCTGTACACCCAGTTCAGCAGAACCATTTAACTGTGCATTCAGATAAGAACCAAAAGTTTCGGTATCGGCACTGAAGTCATCCGCAGATTCACGTGAACCATCATTACCTGTCAGTACCAAACTGATTGAACGTAAGATACGTTCTGCAATGAATACCTGGTTTTTGGCAATAACCACCTGGTTCGATGGCATATCTTGACGTGCCATCTGGTCGACCATCAAGTTATATTCCGCCTGAATCCCCGGAATCGCTTCACCAATCGCGATGTTGGTGTCGTATAACTGGTTAATAATCTTTTGTTGCGAGGTAATCAGATCAATACTGCTGGATACTTCTGTCCACTGTTTATCAACAGCTTGCAACGCATCATTGTTAGAGTGAATACTTTTAACTGTCTCAAGATTTTCAGCAAAAGCTTTTTGCGAGTCAGTGAGGTTCTTCATGGCCTCAGGCGTACCCGAAGCTGTCGCTTCAGTCGCTTGGCGCGAAATCGTTTGCGAGAGGAGACGCAAATCACCCAGACTTTGAGTGAGTTCGTTGGTACGTGGAACACTATAAAAAAGATACAATAAAGTGATCAGTGCGGCTAAAAGACAGCCTGCTGCTCCATAGATCAGCGGTTTTGATTTCTCACTATCACCGAAGACACGTGATAACTGATCTACTTGCGTTTGAATCTTAGCTAAAAAAGCATTACCGCCTTTGCGGCCAGTGCTCTCACCTGTATTTTTCTTTTTAAGTTTAAAGCCCATGCAGCCTCTCCCCGGTTGACGCCTTGCTTAGTTTCGAGCGCGACATTTAATTTATAAATTTTATAGATGCGTTCATAAATTTTGGATTTTGCAACAGACGACTGAATAAAAACACATGCCACTGCTGGTTGTGCTGATGGAAAAACCCCTGACAATATTCTTGTAAGTTTTTATCCAATTCAGATTTCTTCGAAAAGAAACTTTTCTTATTGAAATGTTGTATACCCAAAACTTGATCTACGACCAAACCCACATACTGGTCATTATGGTTGATACATAATACTTTTTGAGTCGGTGAAAATTGACTGCTTTGCCCTGATACGTACTGCGTCAGATCAGAAACCGATAACAGTCTTCCCCGGATATTCGCCAGACCCAACACCCATGCTTGCGTCTTGGGTACCGGCGTATATTCTGGGGGATAAATCACTTCTGATACTTCCCCCAGCGGGGCAACAAAATATTGCCCCATCATCTCAAAAGCAATGCCCGACCATCGGTTAACTTCATTGCCATTGGAAACGTAGTTTTTATTCCCCCGTTTCGCAATGCGAAGCAATTCGATAAATCCATTTGCTGCCATAGAGCTTATCCTGCATTGAGGTGCTGCTTAATTACATCTATTAATTGTTTTTCATCGACTGGTTTTGTTAGATAATCCGCTGCGCCTTGACGCTTGCCCCATACACGGTCAGTGGCCTGATCCTTAGTACTCACAATCACGATTGGAATATGTTTGGTCGTTGCACCACGTGCAATCTGGCGGGTCGCCTGAAAACCATTCACGCCCGGCATAACCACATCCATCAGGACTAGGTCCGGCAATTCTGCCTGTGCCATGGTGACGCCATCTGCGCCATTGGCTGCTTCAATCACCTCAAAGCCGTGTTTAGAAAGAATCTCTCTAAAGCGAAAAGTTTCTGTCGGTGAGTCATCCACAATTAGGATACGTGCCATGCCAATTCCCCAAAAAAATCAAATATTAAGCACTAATATGGTTACGGATTGCATTGAGCAATTCATCTTTACTAAAAGGTTTGGTCAGGTATTCATCTGAACCCACGACACGACCTTTGGCCTGATCAAATAAGCCATCTTTACTTGATAGCATAATCACAGGAATATTCTGGTAATTCTGAGAGTTTTTGATTAAGGCGCAGGTTTGGTAACCATCTAGGCGCGGCATCATAATATCTACAAAAACGATATCTGGATTTGCTTCGGCAATTTTTGACAAAGCCTCAAAACCGTCTACTGCAGTAATGACCTCATAACCTTCGCGTTGAAGAAGAGTTTCCGCAGTACGACGAATGGTCTTTGAGTCATCAATAACCATAATTTTTAGATTTTGGAATTTATCGTCCATTTGTTTAACCCTTCCCATTTTAGAAACTATATGCCATAAGGCTCATAGGATTATTTTATTACGATCGATAAACATTTTTAACATAAAGTCACTTGTATTATCAATGAACATTTTCTACACAAGTAGACAAAATCATTTATTTTTAATAACAGCTTCACATTTTCTTATCGTTATTGGTTTTTTTTTGACTAACGGTAGTTTTTTATTGATAAATTTAAGTCTAATATAACAAGATTATTACTTTAAAATAAGTAATTTAGTCAACTTTAAATTCGGGGAGCCAATGATGAGTCAGTTTTTAAGAAAACTTGCTGTCATTGATCAAAATAAAATGACTGGTCAATTCATTGTTGTTGTGCTGCTACTGTTACAGGTGAGCTTAACGTGCGCGAGTAGCAACCAACTCCCGCAAAAAGCCACCTGGTATCGTTATTATGACAGCAAGGGTGTGGCCAATATCAGTACTAACGTCACACCAAATCATATCCGTTATGGTTATGAAGCACTTGACCAGAATATGCAGGTCATTAAACGTGCGCGTCCTTATAATGCCGAAGCGGATATCAGACAGGCGCCACAGCGTGCTCAACAGGCTAAGCGGATTGCCGAAGATCATAAACTCAAGCGTGCTTATAGCAATAGCCAGACCGCTTTACAGAAAAAAAACGATAGCCTGGTCCAGTTAAAAAAACAGATTGATTTTCAGCAAGAACAAATGAAGCAACTGCAAAAAGATCGGGTCATGTTCGTACGTCAGGAACGTGAATATTTACGTAAAGGTAAAACCACACCGGCACATCTAAAAACCATGCTAGACAACAACCAGAAAAATCTCGTTTCCCAAAAAGAAAATATTCAGTCTTTACAAAGTCGCTATCGAAATCTGGAAGCAGAATACGACAAAATTATCGCCCGTTTAAAAGCACTTGAATAAATACAAATAGCTGGTTGTGGTTTTGATTCACAGCCAGCTAAAAGGACTCTTATGCAAACTGCACAGCATTCTCATGATTTAAATATGCCTTCCCCGCGCTCTATCCTGATCATGAGTGCACTTTGCTTAAATATGTTTTTAGTGGCTTGTGATAAAAATGAACCCGTCCAGCAAACCGAAATACCCAAATCCATTGAAGTCATTCCTCAAGATCTAGTTGCAGTTCAATCTGGCAATTCAGTTCAAAAAACTGCATTCACCGGCACCATTCGTGCAGTCAATCAAAGCAGCATACAAGCACAGGTCTCTGCTACTGCCACCAGCGTAAACGCGCAGGTAGGTCAAACAGTTGTCAAGGAACAAGTGCTGGTACGCCTGAATAATCAGGACAATGCAGCCCGTCTGGCACAGGCACGTGCGAATCTGGCCTCAACTCAAGCGCAAGCCAATCAGGCCCGCAATATGATGCAGCGTAAAAAGCGCCTGCTCGATCAGGGTTTTATTTCAAAAGTAGAATATGAACAAAGTCAGGTGGACTATCAGGCACAGCTGGAAAATGTTCGTGCCCAGCAAGCCAATGTTGATATTGCCCAGAAAGCAGATCGTGATGGCATCATGACCAGCCCGATCAGTGGCGTGATTACCCAACGTCAGGTCGAACCGGGTCAAACCGTGGCGATTGGACAAACCCTGTTTGAAATTGTCGATCCAAAACGATTGGAAATTCAGGCACGCGTACCCAGTGATCTGCAATCAGACTTAAGACTGGGCAGTCAAGTCGAATACAGCATTCAAGGGAATCCAAATCGGCTCACTGCCGTAATTAGCCGGATTTCCCCAATTGCAGATCAGGCCAGTCGTCAGATCGAATTCTTTGCCAAGCCGAATGAAACCATTCCCTCGCTAAGTATCGGCTCCTTTGTCGAAGGCAACATTCTGAGTCCACAACAGATTTCTGGCCAGCTGATTCCATTAGATACTGTTCAAGACATTCAGAATAAACCTTATGTCTGGGTAATTCGCCAGAATAAAATTATCAAGGTCAACATACAGGTTTTGGAACAGCGTTATAGCGATAACATTGCTGTGGTTCAAGGACTGGAAAATGGTGATCAGGTCAGCCGGGTGAAGTTTAGCGAAGCTGATCTGCAAAAAACTGTCACCCTTCGCGCCAACTAAAGCCATTCACACAGGATCATTGATATGTGGTTTACCCGAATTAGTGTGAAGTATCCGGTTTTTACCATCATGATGATGTTCTGCCTGATGGTGCTGGGGCTGGCTTCATGGCAGCGGATGGGCGTTGAAGAATTCCCTGATGTCGATTTCCCTTTTGTGGTGATTTATACCAACTATCCGGGTGCTTCTCCGGAAACGGTTGAATCGGAAATTACCAAAAAACTTGAAGATCAGATCAATACCATTTCCGGTTTAAAACAGGTCATTTCCCAGTCCAGTGAAGGCCTGTCCATCATCACCACTGAATTTAATCTGGATGTGACATCTACCACAGCAGCTCAGGACGTGCGGGATAAAATCGCTTCTGTAACTGCTGAATTTCGTGATGAGATTCAGGAGCCGATTGTCGAACGTTATGACCCGACGGCGAATGCGGTGATGTCGATCGTATTTGAATCCGACAATATGGATGTAAAAGCGCTCAGTTCTTATCTGGATCAGCGGATTGTGCCACAACTGCGCACAGTCCCTGGGGTGGGAACGGTCAATCTGCTTGGTGATGCGCAGCGCCAGATTCGGATTCAGGTGGAACCGCAAAAACTGCAAGCCTTTGGCATTGGTGTAGATAGCGTGATCAATACCTTAAAGGCCGAAAATATTGAAGTCCCGGGGGGGACGCTTAAATCGGGTAATTCGGAACTGGTCATTGAAATCAATTCCAAAGTGCTGCATCCCCTTGCTTTTGGCGATCTGGTCATTGCCAATAAAAACGGCATACCAATTTTCCTCAGACAAGTGGCTAATATTCAAGACAGTCAGGCAGAGCTGGAATCCGCAGCTTTTCTGAATGGCAAAACTGCAGTAGCGATTGATATTTTGCGTAGTTCAGATGCAAACGTCATCGAAGTAGTAGACAAGAGCTACGCAACTTTAGAAAGTATTGAGGCGCAGCTTCCACAAGGCACTACTTTACAAGTAGTGGTAGATTCCTCCAAAAGTATCCGCGGCACCATTGGCGATGTAGCCCGCACCATTATTGAAGGTGCGGTACTGGCCGTGCTGATAGTCCTACTTTTTCTGGGTTCTTTCCGTTCAACTGTGATTACCGGTTTGACTCTGCCCATTGCACTCTTGGGCACGCTGACCTTTATCTGGGCCTTTGGCTTTAGCATCAATATGATGACTTTGCTGGCGCTGTCCTTGAGTATTGGTCTGTTGATCGATGATGCGATTGTGGTGCGTGAAAATATTGTCCGGCATGCCGATATGGGCAAAGATCATGTCACTGCCGCGCTCGATGGCACCAAAGAAATTGGCTTAGCCGTACTGGCCACGACATTGACCATTGTTGCCGTATTCCTGCCTGTTGCCTTTATGGGCGGAATTATTGGCCGTTTCTTCTACCAGTTCGGGGTCACGGTAAGTATGGCCGTTCTGATCTCGATGTTTGTCAGCTTTACCCTGGACCCGATGCTCTCAGCACATTGGGCAGAAAAGAAAAAAGATCCAAACAAAAAACCAGGTCGGGTGAAACATTTCTTTAGCTGGATCTCCGGCAAGCTGGACAATCTAAGCCATGTCTATGAAAAATTATTAAAACTGGCCTTGCGCTTCAGATTGATTACCTTAATGATTGCTGCGGCTTCATTATTTGGTGCTTTGGGTTTATCCAAGCTGATTGGTACAGAATTTGTACCGGTTCCGGATAAAGGCGAAATCCGGATCAAGTTTGAAACACCGGTCGATTCATCGCTTGAATATTCACAAGCCAAACTGCAGCAGGTGGATCAGATTATTCGTCAGCATCCGGATGTCAAAGCCACTTATGGGGTGATTAATGGCGCAACTGACCGCGGTAAAAACCATGTCAGTTTACGGGTGACTGTAACGCCGCGTACCGAACGTGAAAAGACCCTGAATGACCTGAATAATGAATTCCGCCAGCGTCTACAATCGGTTGCAGGAATCAGCATTACCTCGGTGGCATCCGCCGATGAAACCGTTTCTGGTGGCCAGAAGCCAATCATGATTTCGATCAAAGGCCCGGATCTGGATGAACTGCAAAAAATTTCTGATCGCTTTATGACGGAAATGGCGAAAATTAATGGCATTGTCGATCTGGAAACTTCATTAAAAGAACCCAAGCCAACTCTTGATGTACAGATTAATCGCGTCTTGGCCAGTGATTTAGGTTTATCAGTCAATCAGATTGCCAATGTAGTGCGTCCGCTGATTGCCGGTGATGATGTCACGACCTGGCAGGATGAAAAAGGTGAAACCTATGATGTGAATCTGCGCCTGACCGAAGACCAGCGCAGCTTGCCTAGCGATTTACAGAATATGTATATCACCTCAAATAAAACCGATGCCAATAATCAACCAATTCTGGTTCCGCTTTCGAGCGTGGCCAAATTTGAAGAAAAACTCGGTGCCTCGCAGATTAATCGACGTGATCTGGCACGTGAAGTTCTGGTCGAGGCCAATACTTCAGGACGTCCTGCAGGCGACATCGGGATGGATATCAGCCGCTTGCAAGAAAATTTCGATATGCCACCGGGTTATAGTTTCGACACTCAAGGCTCCAATGCCGACATGGCAGAATCCGCAGGTTATGCACTGACTGCGATTACCCTGTCGATTGTCTTTATCTATATTGTGCTCGGTTCGCAGTTCAACAGTTTTATTCATCCTGCAGCAATTATGGCCTCACTGCCATTGTCGCTGATTGGCGTGTTTCTGGCCTTATTCCTGTTTAATTCCACCATGAATCTATTTTCGATTATCGGCATTATCATGCTGATGGGACTGGTGACCAAGAATGCGATTCTGCTGATCGACTTCATCAAGAAGGCCATGGACCGCGGTGAAGACCGTTATGATGCAATTATTGCCGCTGGTAAAACCCGTTTGCGTCCTATTCTGATGACCACCAGTGCCATGGTCATGGGCATGGTGCCACTTTCCCTAGGGCTAGGTGAAGGTGGCGAACAAAGTGCACCGATGGCGCATGCGGTGATTGGTGGCGTGATTACCTCTACCCTGCTGACCTTGGTGGTGGTGCCGGTGATCTTTACTTACCTGGATGACTTTAAGAATTTTATACTGCGTCAGGCACGTAAAATCATGGCATAATTTAATGCAATACAATGAGGTGACATTCCCAAATGCTCACCTCATTTTTTATTGTATAATCCCTGCTTTAACGCTTAATTTTTTAGGACAGTTTCCATGCGCGCGAGTCGCTTTTTATTTGCAACGTTAAGAGAAACCCCGAACGATGCTGAGGTTATTTCCCATCAGCTGATGCTTCGTGCCGGTATGATTCGTAAGTTGGCTTCAGGTCTATACACCTGGTTGCCGATGGGCGTTCGCGTATTAAATAAAGTTGAAGCGATCGTTCGCGAAGAAATGGATAAAGTCGGTTCACTTCAGGTCTATATGCCGGTGACTCAACCTGCATCTTTATGGGAAGAATCAAGTCGTTATGTACAATACGGTCCTGAACTTTTACGCTTCAACGACCGCCATGGCAACCCATTTGTTTTGGGCCCAACGCATGAAGAAGTGATCACTGATCTTGCACGTAACGAATTAAAAAGCTACAAGCAATTGCCTGCAAACTTTTACCAAGTACAAACCAAATTCCGTGACGAAATTCGTCCACGTTTTGGCGTAATGCGTTCACGTGAATTCATCATGAAAGATGCCTACTCTTTCCATGCCAATCAGGAATCACTGCAACAAACTTACGACGACATGTATGCAGCCTACTGCAAAATCTTCACCCGTCTTGGTTTAGATTTCCGTCCAGTACAAGCAGATACTGGCTCAATCGGTGGTTCAGGTTCTCACGAATTCCACGTGCTGGCTTCAAGCGGTGAAGATGATATCGCCTTCTCGACTGAATCTGACTATGCAGCCAATATTGAAATGGCAGAAGCAGTACTTGTCGGTGAGCGTGCGGCACCTACACAAGAACTCAAACTGGTAGATACACCAAATCAAAAAACCATTGCAGATGTATCAGCATTCTTGGGTACCAATCCTGCTCATTCAGTAAAAGCCTTATTGGTTCAAGGTGTTGCGACTGAAGAAGGTCAAGATGTACCTGTGGTTGCATTATTCCTTCGTGGCGATCACGAACTGAATGAAATTAAAGCTGAAAAACATCCTTTAATTGCTGCGCCTTTGACATTTGCTACTGAAGAACAACTTCAAGCACTTGGCTTAACTGCTGGCTTTGTCGGTCCTCAAGGTCTGGTCGAAAAAGGTATCACCGTCATTGTTGATCGTGCAGCATCGGTATTGTCTGACTTTGTTGCAGGTGCAAATGCAGCAGATCAACACGCAACAGGTGTAAACTGGGAACGTGATGCACAGTTCACTGAAGTTTATGACCTACGTAACGTGGTTGAAGGCGATCCATCTCCAGATGGTAAAGGTACGCTTCAAATCAAACGTGGTATTGAAGTGGGTCATATCTTCCAGTTGGGTCAAAAATATTCTGAAGCTTTGGGCTGTAAAGTCTTGGGTGAAGATGGCAAACCGTTCACTGTGACAATGGGTTGTTATGGTATTGGCGTGACGCGTGTGGTGGCTTCTGCAATCGAGCAGAACTTTGATGAGAAAGGCATTATCTGGCCAACTGCCATTGCACCGTTTGAAGTTGCCATTGTGCCGATGAATGCGCACAAATCTCCAAGAACTATGGAAGCTGCGGAAGCACTCTATGCTGAATTGCAAGCTGCAGGTTTTGACGTGTTACTCGATGACCGTAATGAACGTCCGGGCGTGAAATTCTCTGATCTTGAGCTTACAGGTATTCCACATCGTATTGTGATTGGTGAAAAAGGCTTGGATGCAGGTACTTTTGAATATAAAGGCCGCCGCGATGCTGAATCAGTAAATATTTCGAAAGAAGAATTATTGGCAAAAATTGCTAAATAATTTTGCTTTCTTATAAAAAATCCCGCGTAATGCGGGATTTTTTATAACTAAACTTAGCAGAATTTATGTCCACCAAAGCAGTTCGGTTTAAAGTTCTGGCCTTGTAAAGTTAAATTAGTAAGAGGGAAATCAAGTAGCGCAGGATTTTTAATTTCCTTTACATCAAGTGCACTTCCTAGCACACAACCAAAAACCAGACTTCCACAATCTCGCACATTAGTGGTTAAATCATGGTTAATTCCTGCAATAGTTTGCTTTAAAACAGCATCTGAAATTGGCACACTATATGAAGGTGAAATACTTCCTAAATCCACTTCATCTTCCATTGCCAGCCACCACCCTTGTTTTGCTGCGACTGCTGCACCAGGCCATAAAATGCTTTGGGATTGCAAGGAGAGTGAAGCTGGATTATTTAAATATAAAGCATGAATAAGTCCGAGATTTTGTTTAACGGTAATGTCTGTCTGTAGCCCGGTTAAGTAGCCTGTAATATCTTTATCTAATTTTAATGCTCCATCCAATAATTCTGCTTTTAATGGTCCTTTAAAATCAATACGACCTACTGTCCCTGTCCCTTTTAGTACAACTTCTTTCATTCTTGTTCCTGACACTATCGTAGCAGGAATAGTAAAAGGTGCTGTTGTAGAATTTAACTGGAAAGCATAATTGCTAGATGTGTAATGTAAATCCAGAGGTAATGGTTGACCTAATATAGTGCCTTTTACCGTGCCCTCAATATTCATTCCAGTTGCAGCATAATCCATAACACGAGGAGCGGTTGTTGCAACTCCTGATGAAGATTTTGTTTTCATATAACCACTGAAACTGTTAATACCATTTGGTGTAGCACTATTTTCTGTCCCCATTGTCAATAGACCTGAAATCTTTTCCGCACTTAAACGGAAACCTAAAACTTCACGTGTAGATGCCTGATTTGGATTTTTTATGGCAAATTGTACAAATGGATTAGTAATCAGAGCTGAAGTCGCGGCACGATCCGCGCCATTCGTAGGATTACCACTTAAGGCAATATGATCAATATCAATATCACAGCCGGTTGCACCATTAACACCGCCACACCCGAGTTGTAGCTTTTTTATATTGGCATTAATTTCCATCTCGGCTTCCAAGCCTAATTTATAAAATGAGATATTACTCTGGTCATAAGTAGCTCCTAGATTATCCATCTGGTTAAATCCAGACTGAACCTCCATTGACAATAAAGCCTGCCCATTGACTTCTGAGAGCTCTTGGTCTTCCAATGAGGTTAATGCAGATACCTGGCCACTTAGGCCCATCATAGCTACCACTAGACTTTTTAATATTATTTTTTTCATTTTTCTCATCCTGATTTTTAACGTGGTGTGATTCCCATCGTGCTACGAATGGTTCCACCAGTCAGTGCAATACTTGCCATGTTTTGCATATTGCCATTGGTCGCCATGGCAAAATTGGTTTTAAATGGTGTTGCAATATTATTTTCATAATTGAGTTTGACCTGATTATCCAAAGTCACTGTATCTGCACTGACACGAACTTTTGCTTTGACACCCAAATGACCTTCCATCCGGTTAAAGTTAATTGACGAAGTTTTTAATACCCCGGCTGAATCAATATCTTCATTGGCAATACTAAAATAGCTGCCCAGATTATCTTTATTTGCAGTTTCTTCTGCGGTAAGGGGTCTAAACTTAAAATTTGCATCAAATGACAGGAAGTTGGTATCTGGTGAATCGCTGGTCGGATCCACTCCTGGAATGATGAGGAGCTCGCCGTTTCCATCAAGTTTAAAAGCAATATTAGTCAGGACATCATCACGTTTAGAAAAATTATCATGAGGCACATAGCTTCCGCATTTAGTGACCGATGCATTGGTACAATTATATTTAGATCCTGGTAATTGACCAATCGCAAGCTCAGCTTTAGCTCCAATCAGCAGTTTATCGGCACGAATATAAATACCTTCATCTTTATAACTAATAATCCCTTCCGACTTGATCAAAGCATCGATATTCCTAAAACCGGCATAATAGTTAACTGCCTCACCATGATCGCCATTTTTACCATCAATCAATATAATCGAGGTTGTGCTTGGCAAACCGGTTTTCTTGTCAATTCCATAGCCTTCTGTAGATGCCATAATGTTATACGCAATTGCTTGCTTATTGTCTGTTCCATAAGTCGTTCCAGACAACGCAACATTGGCATTTAAATTATAAATAGGAATACCGATTCCCCATGAACCACCATCGCCATCAATTTCCGCTAAAGAGTTATCTGATATGAAACGTGCTTTAGCAGCAATGGACTGAAAATCCATGCCACGTACGGCGATATAGGCAAAATCCTCTCCATTCGTGGTGGTACTGAGTGTCTGTTTAAGTACAGTGCTACTACTACCTAAAGTCTTTTGCATATTTTCATTGATTATGAAATCGAGACTTTTTGCAGTAATGGTATTTATATATATATTTCCAAAGTCGATATAAGCATTTTTACCATGTAAGGATCCGTCAGCATTACGTGTAGTCAAGGGTCTGAGCTTGGAAAATTGCACAGCATGACTTCCCTTACCGGTATGACCAATCTCAAGTGTTGTAGGTGCCATAGTTGCTGGAAGCCCGGTACTATTAGTACCTGTAAAATCTGCAGACAAGCCTAGATTCAACCCACCTTCTCCGACCAGGCCACTGTAACCTGTTGCAGCTTTGTCCTGACGTTCTAGTACACCATTCACCTTGTTACTAACATCAAAAGTACCTATCTGGGTTTGATCTGCACTCATGGATAATCTTGCGTTAGTGACTGCACCCGAAGCTCCTAAACGCATAATATTTTTGCGTTCATTATTTGGCGTATTATAACGCAGGTCAATATTAACCCCTGGATTGGTCGGATTAACCCGGCCAGCCGCGATATCAGTAATATCTTCAGCACGCTTTAGATCCACATAATGATCTTGACTGCCATTTCGTGTGGTGAGTACCACGCCTTCATCCGGGTCAATGTACATATATCCTTGACCCGCGAAGTTAAAGTTAAAGTCATTCAAAATCAGACTATTTTCGCCTAATTTATGACTGATCGTGGCATTTTTAAGTTGAAAATCGATACTGGCAATTGAATCTTTATTAAATAGACCTGCACTGGTTTGTAATAGCACACTAAGCGGTGTAGAGGTACTCATCCCTAATGCACCCAAAGTTTGATTAGATTGAGTACCCGTAGTCCGAATACTATTCGCAGATTGACTACATGGATTGGTCGTACAGGCGATCTTTACCAATTTTAAATCTGCAGTGGCTTGAAACGGTGAAACACTTGCAGCTAGCCGAAGTCCTGCCCCTTGTGAAGTGGCACCTACATCTATTTCAAGTTGACTAATGATTGGTTTATTATCTTTTCCAATAATCTCAACATTATGTAGACCTAAACCCATTTTAGTGTTGGCAGTTGGATTTGGATCATACCAATTGGCTTGAGCAATACTGGCTTTAGAAATTTCATGAGTAATCACCATACCATCTTGTCCAGTGACTTCACTCAATTCTTGCTCTTCAATAGTTTCAAGTGCATAACCTTGTTGTATAAGACACATGCATACTGTTAGCAATTTCAACTTTATTGTTGTTTTTTTCATTTATATATCCTTATGCTGTACTTGACGTTGTTACTAACAACGACTTTGTGCTCCACCTGTACAGTTATAACCAAATATTTTCAAATTGCCTGACGTATGCAGATTTCCATGAACGTTCAACCCCATAAATCCTTTTTCAGCACCTTTATCAAATGAAGGAACATCTTGGGGCGCGGTTGTATAAGTTCCATCGGCATTATAGGTACGCCCTGTATACGTACTATAAACACCTGTATTGGCATAACCTTCCAAGGCGCCAGCACCTGTACCCGTTTCAATGGAAACTGTATTAAAGCCTAAATTACGGATCTTTAAAGGCTGGTGATCATAAAAGGTAATTTGCATCGCCGTTTGTGGTTCATTACGATGATTAATGATGGTTGTTCCATCGATCGAAAACTTATCAATCTGAATCGTGCCTTGAATGCCTTTAAAGACTAACCACTTTTTATTTCCATTGGTATCGACATGGTTATTCGGCGCTATTGCCAGACGGCAAAATTGTTTTGTTGCTCCACAAGCGGTGGGATCTAGAACATAAAATACTTCTAGCGGGTTGCCACTTCCATCAAGCCGAGAAATTTTATCTTTACTTAAATCTGTCGCATAAACATGGTTTAAAGATAAAGTCCAGTTAAGATCAGCTCCACCCTGCCCCACTGTATTGGTTAGTGCTTGCTGATCAAGGGCTTCCAATCCGGCAAGACTGGCCATAGAAGTACATAATAATGCACAGAGTGTTACTAATTTGGACATTCTTATACTCCCTTAAAGACCAGTTGTTCTAATTTTCAGATGCTGAATCAGGACACCATCAATGACAGCAGATCCAAAATTCTTACTTACACCCTCAGTATTTTTAAATACGATTCCTGTTGAATTCACACCATCCTTGGCACGCAGCATATTTGTTCCTGAGATACGCTCTGTAGTCCCTATTGAGATACTACTGTGAGTCGCATTACGCCCTTGATAAAGTGCGGTGGTATCTGACACATTATTTTTAATCGGTGTACCACAACTATAGACATTACAGGTCGAACCCTTTAAATCTGTTGTACCCAATCCGCCCCCATAATTTTGATAAATTTGATTATAAATAGCAGGAATATTGGGAATACGTGTCACTTCTAAAATAATATTATTGCCTTCTGAACCGACAACGAAAGGCTGGTACATATTACCAAGCACCAAGTTAATATTTGGACTATAGAGATATAAGCCCTCAGAATCATGAAATATAGGAGCATCACTTCCATTCAAGGCCGGGGTCGGGACATTACCATCAAGCGCATCTGTTTTTGCTGCGGTACTGAGACGAATACCTTTACTGTTAAGATTACTATCGCTACTGCTTAGAGTTTCTGGTCGATCATTGGTATTCAGACGAACAATACTCGCCATACCCAATGTTTGGCTGTAATTCTTATTGTCAGATTCTAAGGTTTGAAATAACCGAACTTGCGAGCCATTAAAACTCAGACCATTGGCAACAAATTGGGTTCTTAATCGGTAATCCGTATCAAGTCCTGATATTGGCCCACCTGTTATAGGATCTACAGCATTCGAGGAATTAAGCTCACGTGCAAAAATATCACTCCAGAAGCCCAGCTTGATATTATTATCACTTTCAACCCCTGTAATTGGACTTAATGGGGCTTCCAAAGCAATATAGCCTACATCTTTAGCAGCGTCCTTAAACTGTTTGACGTTTTCAGTTCCTGCCCGAAATAACCAGGGATTATCTGCTGATCCCCAGCTGAAACCCTGATTACTGTATCGTGTGCTTAAAGAACCATCGCTTTTCGATAATGCCAGACCATAAATAAATACATCGGCTTTAGTTCTTAAAGTGCTCACAGAGCTTTTAGCAGCTTCAGTTTTAGCAGCCTGATCTGCTCTAGCAATGATTTCAGCCATAGCAGCACTATCTGCATCTTTCATCATTCCGGCTAGAGCAGCTTCCAATTTTTTGTTGTATTCTGCTTTAACTAGTTCAATAATTCTTGCATCTACAATTGCTCCAATAATATTCTGCCTATCAACCGCCGTACTCCATTCAGTATTTGGAATCTGCTGATTAGCATTTTGCCCATATAGAAATTGAATCATTTCAAGGGTATTTAAATTTGCATATTCATCAGACTTATTTGGTTGCAGTGGCGTTAATTCATATTCTGTTGTGCCATCATGCTTGATATCATAATCAATACCTGGTGAGGTATTACCTGCACCATTATAATAATCATCACGACGTTGGTCATAATAGGCTTTCATAAAGTCTGTATTATAATAATAATCAACTAATTCTTGCTTAAATGCGTCCCGGTTAGCTTGTGTGTCATAAGTATTCTTAATCGTATTATAGTTATCATTATAAAAATCAGTTTTTAAGGTATCAAAGGCTTGCTGATACTCAGTTGCATAATTCTGCGTTCTTTCAACATGAAAAGCATTATCATATGTAGATTTATAAACTTTGTCGTATACACGCTGCCCAAGTTGGTTGTAATTTTCACCCGTCGGGATAATACGAATAAAGCCTGTATCTGCTTGTCCGGGGTTTTCAATGCCTCTGGCATAACTAGAACTAGCAGAAAGATCGTTAGGGCCTTGAAACACCATTTTAAAATCATCAAGTACCAGCGCAACACCCTCACCGGTGGTGTCAGAAAGAGAAGAATCTGATAATTCCTGCATCGCATGTGCAGAAGGCAACAGGCTGAAACCGATTGTCATCGCCAAATAACTTTTGCGAAATTTAAATATATCTTTTATCTGAGCCATCTCACTCTTTCCTTTTTATTCGATGCTCCGCACCTTATGCTTCAGCTTCCCAGCCGCCAATCTTTGATTTTTTATAATGCATCGCATCTTTTTTATGGTTATGCGGAATCCATTATGCTGATTTTTGATACAGATGCCAAAGCCAATTAGGCGAAAAATAGCAGTTTCCGATGAATGAAAATCTCAAAAAAATAAACGGGACATAAAGTCCCGTCATTCAATATTTTAAAACAATTAGGTCTTCGGCAAAGTAACGCCTGTCTGACCTTGATATTTACCACCACGATCTTTATATGAGGTTTCACAGACTTCATCAGATTCAAAAAACAGCATCTGCGCTACACCTTCACCTGCATAAATACGCGCAGGAAGATTGGTAGTATTTGAAAACTCTAAAGTGACGTGTCCTTCCCACTCTGGCTCAAGCGGAGTCACGTTAACAATGATGCCACAACGCGCATAAGTAGACTTGCCCAAGCACACGGTCAAAACATTACGTGGAATGCGGAAATATTCGATGGTACGCGCCAAAGCAAACGAGTTAGGCGGAATGATACAGACATCCGACTCGATATCAATAAAGCTGCGTTCATCAAAGTTCTTCGGATCGACAATTGCAGAATGCACATTGGTGAATACTTTAAATTCACGTGCACAACGCACGTCATAACCATAGCTGGATACGCCATACGAAATCAGCTTTTGACCATTTTCATCCAAACGTACCTGGTTTTCTGCATACGGTTCAATCATGCCGTGTTTTTCGCTCATTTCGCGAATCCAACGATCAGACTTAATTGCCATTGATATAATCCAAAAATCTTAAGAACAAGTTATTGCGACGTACTTTAACTGAAATTGACACTAATGAAAATAAGTGAAAGGCTTAGAGCTAAAGTTGCCAAAAAATTGCTGATTGAGATCAGCTTATAAACTTAAAAGTGCAGAATAGCTTAAAGGAATGGAAAAGCTCATTAATACCAGCGAAGCCGTTTTCTGCAGGTTTTTCTGATTGAGCCAGCGACTGTTTTTTCTAGCCAGGATTGAACCCAGAAAAGTCCAGAAGAATGCAATCGGGATCAACAGAAGCAAGAAAACCAGCATATGAGTCACATAATGTTGGCCGCTTTTCCAGACAATGACAGGAAAGATCGCTGAGGCAAATAAAAGTGCTTTAGGATTAAGCAAGGTTGCCAAAAATAATTCTCGTGCGCGAATCGAGACATTTTCAAGATTTTCGCTTATTTCTGCAGTCCGCCATAATTTCACAGCGAGAAATAGAATATAGCCAGCACTAAAAAGTTTGAGAATGGTCGGTAAAAGCGGAAGATGAACGGAAATTTTTCCGATCAGAATGCCCCATAAACTAATGGCAATCAGATAACCAAAGGCTTCCGCAGGAATTAAACGAAATGTTTTTTTAAATCCGACCTGAATGCCTGAAGATGCCAATAAGGTATTGGTTGGGCCTGGTGTTAAAAGAATGGTTGCCACTAAACCAATAAAAAACCATGAAATCATAGTTTGACCTCGCTCTAATCCGAGTAGCATAGAAGAATTCGGTCAGTGCTGCAAAAAAATAATTGTAAGAGAACATATAACCTAAAATTTAAATTTATTTATTTTAATTAATTCAAATACTTATATAAATGTTTAGGATAAATACCCGATAGTCATTTCAGTCAATTTCGGTCATTTAAATCGAGCTAATTTTAAAAATAAGAAATAAAAAGCCCTAGCTTTTAGCTAAGGCTTAAATATCTGAATTGTCTATAGAATTAGAAAATTCGGCTATGGTCTTTTTCTGCTTTGGGTAGCTGTGCGGCAATTTTCTCTGCAATCAGCATATAGCTTTCTGCAGCAGCATCTTCGGCAATGACAGAAGGTGTACCGGCATCCGCATTTTCACGAATTTTAGCATCCAAAGGTAAACGACCCAATAATGGGACTTGATATTGCTCAGACAGTTTATCGCCACCGCCTGTACCAAAAATCTGTTCCTCAAAACCACAATTTGAGCAGATATGGGTCGACATGTTTTCAATCACGCCCATGATCGGAATCTGCACGCGGTTAAACAATTCAATGCCTTTGGTCGCATCCAGCAAGGCCACGTTTTGTGGCGTTGTCACAATTACTGCGCCCGTTACCGGAATACGCTGCGCGAGAGTTAACTGGATATCACCTGTGCCAGGTGGCATATCAATCATCAGCACATCAAGGTCTGGCCATAGGGTCTGATTGAATAACTGCATTAATGCACCCGTGGCTTTTGGACCACGCCAGGCGACTGGAGTATTGTGATCTCCAGTTAAATGGCCAATTGATAATACCGCCATCCCATAGGCTTCGATAGGGACAAACTGCTCTGCTTCGATCATTGGCGTTTTGCCGGCATTGCCGAGCATAGTCGGAATACTTGGGCCGTAAATATCGGCATCTAGTACGCCTACGCGCAGGCCTAATTTCTGTAGAGCCAAAGCCAGATTTACAGTCGTGGTCGATTTACCTACGCCACCTTTACCAGATGACACCAGAATCACATTTTGAATCCTTGGGTGTTTTGGAACATCACGCTGTTGCGGCGCAGCTTTTTGAATAGGTGGATTATTTGGATCAGCTTCTTCTGTTTTTGCAGGCTGTGCCGACGCATCAACCACAGGGGGAAGATTGGATTTTGCTTCCGCTTTAGGCTCGCTTGAACAGTTTTCACCTTCAGCATGGTTATGCCCGCAACCCCCTTCTTTCTTATGTCCAGTTTTCTGCTGAATCACATGCATATTCAGTTCTTGAATACCACATTTTTGCAAAGCTTCCGCCAGTTCATCATGAATTTGTTGCAGCTGCGCTTTTTCTTCTGGATAGGTATTCAAAGTGATTTGCAGAATCTCACCCTGTACATTGACCTGCGTAATACGATCTTTCAAGGCATTGCTGGAATTTGGCAAGATATAGTTTTGCAGTACGTTTTGCACAGCTTCTTCGTTCACCTCCTTGGAAGGCGAAAAAACCGATTTAAGCGAAGAAAGCCAAGACATAGGTTACTCCAAAAATGTAGATCGACATCTGAATCGCTTAGTTTAACGGGGTTTTAGGCGAAGGTTAAGCACTGTATTGGAGAAGATGAAACAGATATCTTCAATTTCCAACCATTTTACTCGGTTTTGTGAAATATTTTATGGAATCTTGGTGAATAGAAATAATGAAAGAAAAGAGAGATGGACTATTTTGATGTAATAAATTTTTTTTATTTATCTCGAGCGTGTTAAGCCACTTTAACCTTCTATGATTAAAGTGGCTTAACGATCACAGACTATTTATGATTTTTATTGTTTTCAGATTTGTCCTGTTGATCCTTGGTATTTTTATCCTGATCTTGTTTCGATTCATCCTTTTTAGACTGAGAGTTGCTTTCTGAATCTGTATCTTTGGCATCTTGCTGCTGATCAGAATCACCTTCCTTCGATTGATTATCTTTCATTTTATTCATCGTATCAGTTGCCATCTGTTTCAGCTCAGCGAACTTAACCGAGGCTTCGCTGAATAAGTCTGTGATTTTCTGTCTGGTATCTTCAAACTTATGCATGGCTTCATCTTTTAAATTTGCCATACCTGCCTGCTGATCGGTCTGACCATCTTTAGCATTTTGTTTATCTGACTTGTTAGATGACTTATCTTGAGAGGTATGATCCGCTTTGGCTTTTTTCGCATCATCCGAACCTTGCTCAGCATTTTTCTGGTTGTCAGATTTGCTATGTTTCAGCTCATTCAGAAGCTTTTCACCTTTTTGCAATAGCTCTTCACCAATCGCTATCGCTTTGGCTTTTAAGTCATCCATCTTAAAGCTTTCAGTTTTTTTATCAGACTGATTCTCTTGAGAACTGTCTTTTTGCGCTGATTGCTCAGCATTTTCCTCTTTACCGTTATGCTGGGTATCAGACTTCTGATCAGCATGGGTCTGGGCACTTTGCCCGTTCTTATGTTCCTGATTATGCTGTTTATCCAGCTCGTTTTGCTTTTGCTCTTTTGCAAGCTGATCATTCAATTCGCGTGCATGTTGTTCTTTATCTTGATTTTGCTTCGACGTATTGTTTTGGTTCTGCTGAGTCATGAGGTACCCTCCTTAGGCATATCATATAAACAATCAGCCATTTTTTTAGCACAAAGCATTACGCGAATCGGGCGAAGTAAGCAAACTGCAACAAAGCCTGTACAAGTTGTTGCTATTGTTTGCAGGATGTAGCATGAGCTGAGTCAAATCTGTATTGAAAAGCTATATGCTAAAGATGATGCAGGCTTTTGTATTCGGGCTGTCCAAGTCCATCTATTCGCAGGGTTTCAGCAAAGCATTTCTTTGTAATCCCCTCGGCATCATGTAAAATTATGGCCCATTGCATAATGAATACGAATGAGAGAGTGAATCCGTGCGTAAAATTTTAGTCACCAATGCCCTTCCTTACGCCAATGGCCCGATTCATATGGGTCACTTACTTGGCTATATCCAAGCAGATATTTGGGTACGTGCCATGCGTGCGATGGGTCATGATGTGACTTATGTCTGTGCGGATGATGCTCACGGAACCGCGATCATGCTACGTGCCGAAGCGAATGGCATTTCACCTGAAGCGCAAATTGCCAATGTGCAAAAAGAACACATTCGTGACTTTGACGGTTTCGGTGTGCATTTCGATCATTATGATTCTACACATAGCGATACCAACCGTGCTCGTGCGTCAGAAATCTATGTGAAAAACCGTGATGCGGGCAATATTGCAGTTCGTCCGGTGACCCAGCTTTTTGATCCTGAAAAAGGCATGTTCCTGTCAGACCGTTTCATTAAAGGCACCTGTCCTAAATGTAAGGCGGAAGATCAGTACGGCGACTCATGTGAAGTCTGCGGTGCAACTTATAATGCGACAGAGTTGTTGAATCCGCATTCCACTTTAAGTGGCGCAACTCCAGTCGAAAAATCATCTGATCATTACTTCTTTAAATTGCCAAATTTTGGTGAATACCTGCAAAAATGGACTCGTGATGAAGGTCGCTTGCCGGTATCGATTGCCAACAAGCTGGACGAATGGTTTGAAAATGGCTTGAACGACTGGGACATCTCACGTGATGCGCCATACTTCGGTTTTGAAATTCCAGATGCGCCAAACAAATATTTCTATGTTTGGGTGGATGCGCCGATTGGTTATATGTCGAGCTTTGAAAACTACATCAAAACCAAACGTCCTGAATTGAATTTTGATGACTACTGGAAAAAAGATTCTGAAAATGAGGTCTATCACTTCATTGGTAAAGACATCGTGTATTTCCATGCCCTGTTCTGGCCGGCAATGCTTGAAGGTGCAAACTACCGCACGCCATCAGGCTTATTCGTGAATGGTTTCTTGACTGTCAATGGCCAAAAGATGTCAAAATCTCGCGGCACATTTATTAAAGCGGAAACCTATTTAGAGCATTTAAATCCTGAATATCTACGCTATTACTTCGCGTCGAAACTTTCTGACAAAGTTGAAGATTCTGACCTGAACCTTGATGATTTCGTTCAGAAAGTAAATTCAGATTTGGTCGGTAAAGTCGTGAATATTGCCAGCCGCTGTGCAAAATTCATCAACACTAAATTTGATAACAAGTTAAGTGCAACATGTGCAGAGCCTGAACTGGTGCAAAGCTTTATTGATGCCGGTAGTTCAATTGCTCAAGCATATGAAGACCGTGAGTTCTCGGCAGCGATCCGTGAAATCATGGCACTTGCGGACAAAGCCAACCAGTACATCGATGAGAAAAAGCCTTGGGCACTTGCGAAACAGGAAGGTCAGGAACAACAAGTTCATGACGTATGTTCTGTGGGGATCAACCTGTTCCGTCAATTGGCAGTTTACTTGGCTCCTGTATTGCCGACACTAGCTCAACAGGTTCAAGATTTCTTGCAACTTGAAAGCTTCGATTTTGCTTCTCGCAAAACCATTCTAGTGGGTCATGAAATTGCATTGTTCCAACCACTCATGCAACGTGTTGACCCTAAAGCTGTTGCTGCTATGGTGGATGCATCTAAAGATTCTTTAGCTACCCCTACTGCTGAACCAGCTAAAGCTGAAAAGAAAAAAGAGAAGAAAGCTGAGAAAAAGCCTGAGCCTAAAGTTGGTGAAGCTGAAATCATTGGCATTGAAGACTTTATGAAAATTGACCTGCGTGTCGCGGAAGTTCTTGAAGCTGCTACAGTTGAAGGTTCTGACAAGCTGCTTCAATTGACTTTAAATGTCGGTGAAGCTGAACCACGTAACGTGTTTAGTGGTATCCGTGAGTTCTACCAACCTGAAGACCTGAAAGGCAAACTGGTGGTGATGGTGGCAAACCTTGCACCACGTAAGATGCGTTTTGGTATTTCTAACGGTATGGTACTCGCTGCGGGTAATGGCGACGGTGTTTGGGTGATTTCACCTGAAAGTGGCGCTAAACCGGGTGATAAAGTGTCTTAATTACTTCATAAAAAAATCCGCCATTAATTGGCGGATTTTTTATAGAAAAAATTAGATTAATTTACTAATATTATTAATAAACCTATCTCTTTTTCTTTCCCAATTATTCAAACTTATTTTTTGTTCAACACAGAAGTCATTTTCTAACTTCTCTTTCAAACTATTCAATTTCGGAACTTCATTAATCAACATCCCTTGTGTCAATGGAATTACCCCCTGTATATCAGAATATGATAAGGGTGGTACAACAATTGGAATGTGCCCCTTAGATAAAGCCCAAGCCGCTCCCATTTCACATAAACAAACCTTACTTTCATAAAAGTTATTTGTGATTACAAATAGAACAAGCACTTCGGATGATAACTCTTGTTTAATTTTATCTAGGAAGTTGTCACCTAAAGGTATTCCGTATCCTTCAAATGAAGAGCAAAAAATTTGTGTAGAATTAATACCAATACTTTCTAATAGATCTATCAATTCTTCTATGATTTCTTTATCTTTTGTTGCATGACTAATAAAAATTTTCTTCAATGCATCGCCCTTTTTCACAGTGGAAAGCTCAAACTGTTTTTTAGTTCTTAATGCTCCTAATGGATGTACGATAAATTTATCAGTAACATTTTCTAATTTGCTAAAAGCACAACTTTTAACATCATAGCCAAAAGGCATTATTAACCCATTATTTAAATCTTTTTGACGTTCATTATCTAATTCAACTTTAGCTTCTCTTTCATATATTTCGAAATCTTCAAAACTCACTCTGAGAGAAATCGATTCAATATCAGAGGCAAGTATTGTATTTCCTTGTATTACCAAATCCTCAGCATAATGATATGAATTTACAATTTTTTGTAATTCATCAAATGTCATATCACATTTATAAAATTTCTTTTTAGACTTAGTTAAAATTTTAAAATGATATTTTTCAGAAATATTATGATTGAATAAACTTTCTAATTTTAGAAAATCGTTGTTCAAAATATCTCTACGACCTCGATAAGTCGGGCTTTCATTTTTAATTACTGACCAAAACTGTTTTAAGTCCAAACTACTCTTTACATAAATTGGCAATGAATCCTTATACTTAGAAGATAACAATTCACTTCTAAGTTGAGCATAATTTTGATTCAAAATTGGAGTTATATTAGTACCTGTAGAAACAGAAATTAAAATATTGTGTATCAGCTTAAGTTTTTCTTCATAATTTTCTTGCATGCTTGTTTATCTAACCTTCTTACACAATCTATAAATTCATAATTTTCCTGTAAATTATTTTACATATTTTTCTATAAATACAAAAATTTAAAATCACATGACCTGCGACATGGATGTCGCCGGTTCGTTAGGGGCACATGGACGTGCCCTCTAACTAACAAAGGGGTTTTGTTACTTTTGCCCCGACAAAAGTAAATGCTTATTTTCTAGAATAATATTCAAGCAATAAAAAAAGCCTCTATCTCTAGAGGCTTTTTTATTGCTGGGTCACTTAGCCTTGCAACACAAATTCCCAAATCACATAGCCCAGTCCAAAACCAAGTAGTGAATATAAGGTAATAATGAAAAATACAAAGCTGGCATTGTTTTTTCTTTTCCAAAAACTCATCGCGACACCCAAAGCTTGTTCGTAATACCCCATGTTAACGAGCTTTTCATAAAAAGTGAAATATATCTAAGCATTTTATTTATAATAATATTTTAATAAAAAACAGGTACCTTACTTTAAAAAAATCAATATACAGATTCAGACTGAATTTTTAGTACAGATGACAAATCAGCACTTCCATTTTAAAAAATGGTAAATATATTCATATTCTTTTTTGCTGGCATCCGTGCTAATACATAGAATTGACTTTAATTACATAAGAATAGCTATGAAATACTTCACTTCTTCTCTCGTCGTGTCATTGCTTGCTTTAGGTTCAATGGCGGGTATCTCTCAAACACATGCACAATCCGTTTCTAGCACCCAACAACAAAAACAGGTTCCCGGTTATTATCAACATAACTTCGGGGATTACCAAATTACTGCCCTGCTAGATGGCACCAATTATCTGTCCAAAGCCTTATTTAAAGATATTCCAGCAGCTCAAGCCGACCAGATATTGAAAAAATACTACGTCGATCAAGCTAAAGGCATCCAAACCTCCGTGAATGCCTTTCTGGTCAATACAGCCAAAGAACTGGTTCTGGTCGATAGCGGGACTTCAAGCTGTAATGGTCCACACCTAGGTTCAGTGTATTCCAATTTAAAGGCTTCCGGGCATAAACCTGAACAGGTCAATGCCATCCTGCTCACGCATTTACATCCAGACCATGTATGCGGCATCAGTAATAACGGCGTTGCCAATTTTCCCAATGCCAACATTTATGTGTCTCAAGCTGAACTGGATTTCTGGATAAATCCCACAACGGTAGAAAAATTACCAAAAGCCAAGCAGGCAGGTTTTTTGGGCACAGTCGATAAAATCAAGAAAGCCATTGCACCCTATCAGGCCAAGAATCAGCTCAAAACCTTTAAAACTGGCGATAAAATCCATGCTTTCGATGTTATCAGTTCGGCTGGACATACACCGGGGCATTTTGGTTTTAGCTTAAAATCTAAAGGTCAGCAGATGGTGTTTATTGGAGATATTGTGCACTCACATACGCTGCAGTTTAATCGCCCACAGACCGGCGTTGACTTTGATGTCGATCCGAAAAAGGCGATCGAAACCCGCTTAAAATATTTTGCTGAATATGCGAAAAATGGTCAGACGGTAGCAGCACCACATTTGCCATTTCCGGGGATTGGACATATTTATTCTAAAGACAATAAAAGCTATCAATGGATTCCGGTACATTTTAAAGATTAATTGAATACTTCAATAATTTTATCTAAGCATGAAACCCTAATTTTTTAGGGTTTCATTTATTTTAAATATCCTTCAGCCAGATTCCCTATGACTTGGTAAATTTAAAACTTGAATGACGCTTTGAAATTTAAAAGCAATAGTTTCGTTTATTTTTAAATTTTTTCTTAAAAATCTTTTACTTTTTACGTGCACCTTTAGCATGCTTTTTTAGCACCGTTTTTCTTACGATAAATATAAACACCTAAAAATATAATATAAATTTCAATTTTATGAACTCTCGCCATGTCTTAGTTTGGTGCAAAAAAATAGTAACGTGCTTTATATCGAGTCTTATCAATTTCAAGAAATTCTTCATCAAAATTTCCCTTGCTTAGCCCTCTTCTACAATCAATTTGCCTCTATATACTGATTTTCTTTTGTGATCCCGCGCACTAAATTGGAACGCACCATGCAAAATATAGACTTATTATTTCTTCTTCTCGGTGCAGTTCTAGTGCTTGCCATGCATGCTGGATTTGCTTTTTTAGAGCTTGGAACAGTTCGACATAAAAACCAGGTCAATGCCCTAAGTAAAATTCTAACCGACTTTGCCATCTCCGCCATCGCCTATTTTTTAGTGGGCTACTATATTGCCTACGGTCAGCACTTTTTCCATGATGCTGCAACCTTGTCTGCCGATCATGGCTACAATCTGATGCGCTGTTTTTTCCTGTTGACTTTTGCTGCAGCAATTCCAGCGATTATCTCTGGAGGGATTGCAGAGCGTGCCAAAATGCGTTCACAGGCTTTAGCGACATTATTTCTGGTTGCGCTTATCTATCCGTTTTTTGAGGGTATGATCTGGAATGGCAACCTTGGTTTTCAGGATTGGCTGACCCATGCATTTGGTGCAAGTTTTCATGATTTTGCCGGTTCAGTTGTCGTTCATGCAATGGGCGGCTGGATCGCACTGGCCGCAATAATCCTACTTGGTGCGCGTCATGGCCGTTACAAAAAAGATGGCCGGATCACCGCGCATCCTCCTTCATCAATTCCTTTTTTGGCTTTGGGTTCCTGGATTCTGATTGTTGGCTGGTTCGGCTTCAATGTCATGAGCGCGCAGCGGCTGGATGCCATTTCTGGACTGGTCGCCATTAACTCTTTGATGGCCATGATCGGTGGAACAATAGCAGCCAAAGTTGCGGGGAAAGATGACCCGGGCTTCCTGCATAATGGTCCCTTAGCAGGTCTGGTGGCGATTTGTGCCGGATCAGATGTTGTTCATCCCTTGGGTGCTTTTTTTATCGGGATCAGCGCCGGTATTATTTTTGTGAAACTTTTTACCTATACCCAAAATAAACTTAGAGTGGATGATGTATTGGGAGTCTGGCCTTTACATGGTGTTTGTGGTGCTTTTGGTGGATTAGCTGTGGGTATCTTCGGTCAGCAATGGCTCGGAGGAATGGGAGGAGTGTCTTTAATTTCACAACTCCTAGGTACAATGCTGGCGATTGTCATTGCTTTGGCGGGTGGTTTTTTGGTGTATGGCTTGCTTAAGGTTTTGATGGGTATTCGCCTGACTGAGGAAGAAGAGTTCAACGGTGCAGACTTGTCGATTCATCGTATTTCTGCTAATTCGGAAGAAAATACTTTTTAATTGATATAAAAAAGCCTCTATGACTAGGGGCTTTTTTTATTTATAAGCAGAGCGTTTATACGAAATAATTACTTCATACCAAAGATCAGTTTTAAGCCAAGTACCGTCATAACTGCGCCTGCTGCGCGGTCAAATAAGGCCTTAAACTTCAAATAAACACAACGTGGCTTTTCCGCAGATAATGCAACTGCGACCAATGAACACCAGCCCGCATCAATAAAGAAACATAAGACAGGCAAAACAAAATAAAAATATGTTGGAATTTCTTTGGGCAATAACGCGGTAAAAATACTGGCTAGCACAATCGCAATTTTGGGATTGGACAACTGCGTGATTAAACCGGTGGTAAAGGCACGACGTAAAGACATCTGTTTGCTAATGGTTGTATCCGCTTCGATTGGATCTTTGGCATGTTTAATGATTTTAAACGCCAGCCAAAGTAAATATAAACCACCACAAATTTTTAAGGCCAAATAAGCTGAAGGTACAGCTAGTAAAAATGCCTGCAAACCGAGAACCGCCAACAGACCAAAAATCGCTGCACCGAGACCAGTACCCAATGCAGTAAATAAACCATGTTTACGTGAAATGGCAATTGAGTTTTTTGCCACATAAATAGAAGTTGGCCCGGGGCTCATTGCGCCTAACATCAGGGCAAAAGCAATCGAACCTAAAATCCAGAATGATTCCACGAGATAACCTGACTTAAAAATTGAAGGGCTATTTTAAGCAAAAACCTGACGATTTGCTGTAAAAATTTCTGGATTTATCATGAATTTTAACTATGGCAATTACTTAAGGTTTTAACTGATCCTGAGCACTCAAATGCTTGTCTAGCAGTTGATAATCCTGCTCATATACAGGTACGCCACCAATAATCATGGTGCGGGTTTCTGTTTTAGGTTTATTCATCGCATCATCACAGCCCGACAGACTGAGCAGCATGCCGACCCACACAGCACAGGATAATATTTTCATTATTCTACCCTCCTCAGGGTTTCCTCTGTTTAGATTAGCATTGTTGTTTAAATAATCAGCGGAATATTTGTGACAATCTACAACCAATTCCATAGCTTTCAGCGAATAATGGCTTATTGAAAAACTTTGATTTTTAGCACTTCCGCTATAATGCCTCTATCATGAACTTTGCGAACTTTTATGTTTGAAACCATTGCCCAAAATATTCCAGATCAACAGATTAATTTTCACGATATTACTTTAATAATACGTCGTCTGGATCTGGTGCATCCACAAATCTCGGGCAACAAGTTTTTTAAACTGAAATATAATTTTCTTGAAGCCAAAAGACAGGGTTATCAGCATATTCTGAGTTTTGGAGGTGCTTATTCCAATCATATTGCTGCTACTGCATTTGCCGCACAGCAGTTTGGTTTCCAGAGTGTTGGAGTGATTCGGGGTGAAGAACTGGCTGATCGACCATTGAATCCAACATTAGCCACCGCCCAAGAATTCGGGATGCAGTTGCATTTCGTCAGTCGTGATGAATATCGGCGCAAGCAACAGCCTGAGTATTTGGCCGAACTCGCTCGACAATTTCCTGAACATTATGTGATTCCTGAAGGTGGAACCAATGCTTTGGCGATTCAAGGGTGTCAGGAAATATTAAAAGATAGCGATGCGCAATTTGATGTGATTTGTTGTGCAGTAGGCACCGGTGGCACCATCAGCGGATTGATCGAAGCCAGTCACGCGCATCAACAGATCTTAGGATTTTCCGCACTGAAAGGTTCATTTTTAAAAGATGAAGTCGCCCAACTGACGAAAAAAACCAACTGGAACATTCTCGATGATTATTGTTGTGGTGGTTATGCCAAAACCAGTGCAGCCTTGGTACAGTTTATCCGGGATTTTGAAGCCGAATTTGCAATTCCACTGGAGCAGATCTACACGGCTAAAATGCTGATGGGGATTTTTGATCTGATCGAGAAAAATTATTTTCCAGCTGGATCAAAACTGCTAATCATTCATACTGGTGGTCTGCAAGGCCGTAATATTCCCTTTGATTTTATAGCAACTTAAGCTTCAATCGATTGATTGTTATTTAAGGCAATTACCCCTTTGACCAAGCGGTAGATATGCCAGATAAAGACCAGAAACACGATCAAGAAACCAATCAAGATCACGGTCAATAAGCCACCGACGATATAACCCAGTAAACTGATCCAGAAGGTTTTAATTTGCCAGTCGACATGACTTTCCAGCCAGGTACCGCGCATTTCATCACGCTTGATATAATTCATCACAATCGCAATAAATGGGGTCAGACCAAGAAAAAATCCTAAAATATAAAGAATATATGTAATCAGATTATATTGTTTTAAATCTTCCGCGCTTGCCATTCGCTTTTCCTTGTTATTATGTTTTTAGTTTGTACAAAAACTATGCATGAGTTTTAGACAGCTTTCAAATATTTTATGTTTAAAATCCACTGTGAATCTGCAATCACGGAACTGATTTTTCTGGAATAGAGAAAGCTGAAATAAAATTGTCTATAATGCTTCCCTTTTCTTCTCCCTTGAGTGTGTGATGTCTTCCAAGCAATACGATGTTCTAGTCATAGGTGCCGGTGCCTCAGGTTTAATGACGGCGTATATGGCTGCGCAACGTGGGCGTAAAGTCGTGGTAGTGGAAAAAGCCAATAAGGTTGGCAAAAAAATCCTGATGTCTGGCGGTGGTAAATGTAATTTCACCAATCTGGAAGTCGAACCGATCAATTACATTTCACACAATCCACATTTTGTGATTTCAGCTTTAACGCGTTATACCAACTGGGACTTTATCGGCTTGGTATGTGAATACGGTATTGCCTATGAAGAGCGCAAACATGGACAGCTGTTTACCTTAAATGGTGCAAAAGATATCTTGTCGATGCTGCTGGCGGAATGTGACAAAACCGGTCTGGTCGATATCAAAACCAGCTGCGAAGTGAAAGCAGTCAATCCAGTCGATGATCAAGGTTTTCAGGTGGCAACCTCACTGGGATACTTTGAAGTTGAATCTGTCGTCGTGGCATCCGGTGGTTTATCGATTCCTACGCTTGGCGGTTCAGGCATTGGCTATGAGATTGCAAAACAGTTTGGACATCACGTCTATCCAACCCGTGCCGGACTGGTTCCATTTACCTTCTCTGACGGATTTAAAGAAGTCACCACGCGCTTAAGCGGCAATGCCGTAGAAGCAACACTCTCGAATGAGCTTAATAGCTTTACCGAAGCGCTACTATTTACCCATCGCGGTTTAAGTGGGCCAAGTTCCCTGCAACTTTCCAACTACTGGAATGTCGGGCAGAGCTTTAAGGTAGATTTTCTTCCAAGTGTTGATCTGTTGGATTTCTTCAAATCCAAAAAACAAAGCCAGCCCAAAGTCTTGTTACGTACACTACTCAATGAATATTTACCGAAAAGTGTGGTGGCTGAATTACAAAGTATAATCTGGACTGAAAGCGCTGAAACTGCCATTGGCAATATCAGTGATGACAAGCTGGAACAGATTGCGGCACGTCTGCATGGCTTTGAAGTGAAACCTTCAGGAACTGAAGGCTACCGTACAGCGGAGGTGACTTTGGGTGGTGTAGACACCACGGAAGTATCCTCAAAAACCATGGAAAGTAAAAAGCAGAAAGGCTTGTATTTTATTGGTGAAGTGCTGGATGTTACCGGACATTTGGGCGGCTATAATTTCCAATGGGCATGGTCATCTGCGCATGCCGCATCGGAATATATTTAATCAATAGATGATCTGGATTGCTACTTAACTCATTCCAGATAATCTGTTTTAAACAGGTTGAGATTGGCCGTATTTG
Organism: Acinetobacter sp. L-24; assembly: GCF_056857555.1. Next base: position 356,963 of record NZ_JBSXNI010000044.1, read on the forward strand.
TTAAACGGTCAATCGTCAGCTGCATTTTCTGCGCTTCTCGCAGACATAGCGGTACGTTATCTGCTGAAGATGCCATGAATTTATGTTGCAATACTTTCCACATATTGTTGATCTCCTTTTCTTTATATTTTTAATGCAAGAAAAATACCAAAATCATTTTAGTATTTACTTGAATATTCTATATTTTTTAAAAAATAAATTCTATTACTAGTGACTGAGCAGGATTGACTTCTCAGTTAAATTCGTCTGTCTCTGGTATTTTCTTATCTAGCTCTCGCTCAGACTGCTCTTCCTGTTTACTCTTCACAAAAATAAATCGATAGGCAGCGGTAAAAAAGCCAATCGTAATTCCTGCAATGACTAAAGGAGCCAGAACTTTGTTAGGTTTCTTGGTATTCATTCATTTTTCCTTATGACTGAACAAAATCGACCACATGAGCGTGGTCGATTTTGCTTAAAGATAACAGGTTATTTCAGGTCATCTTTTTTCTGAGTTGAACGGTCAATATCGACATCTGGCTCTTTTTCTCCGGTTGAACCAAATGGATTATTGGCTGGTGGATGAGTCGGATCGACTTTTACTGAATCTGGTACGGCCTGATCCGCATCCGGATTGACAGGATCAATACCTAATGACTCATCATCCTGTGGTGCAGTGGTAAGGATTGCCGGGGTAGTATGGGATAAATCCGTACTCATAGGCGTACTCTTGTCTGAATCCTGATTTGGCACGATGCCTGCTCCTAGAGTTGTGATTGAAGAATCGCTAGTATCTGTAGCAGTTTGCGAACCACCAGAGGAGTGGCTCATTGAGCTATCTGTAGAACTCATACCCATCGCCGCACCTGTAGTACCTGACATGTCGGCTGCACTTGTACCTGTGGTCTTGCTACCTAATCCAGAAAATATGCTGTTCTCAGCTTTTTCTTTGACTGGATTGGGTTCTTTAGCTTCTCGTTTGGCTTTATCAATCAAATCTGTGAGTACACGCTCCGCAGGTTGACGACCACCCAAACCAAATGCCAAGGCAAATGCCACTGCTACAGCACCCAAAGTTAGACCAAATGCCAAGTTAACAATTGAATCGGCAATACCCATGGCACGCAGACCCATTGCCACAACGAGTCCCATGATCAGAACACGAACCAGATTGGCTAACCAGCGTGAGCTGTTATATTCACCACGTTGTACGATATTCGCAACAATATTCGCCAGCCAGAAACCGATTACCAGAATCACCGCACCAAGCAGGATGTTGGCACCGAAGTAGATGAACATCGCAATCAGGCCACTGATTTGTTCAAAGCCAAGACGGTTCGCTGCTTCAGATACCGCAAATAGCATGGTGAATAAAACGATCAGGAAACCGACTACACTGGAAAGTTTAGTCGTGCCTAAAAAACGCTGGATATCCAGTTTGGCAGGAATTTCATCAACACCTGTACCAGCAACTACTTCAACCACCAGACGTGCTACCAGTTTAGACACCACATAAGCCAGAATCAGAATCAACGCAGCAGCGATGATATTCGGAATGGCATTCATGATTTCATATAGCATGGCTGTAGCAGGCTGAGAAATAGCCTCTATACCCAATGCTTCAAATGCAATGATCAGTGCCGTAATGATCACCACGGCGAAGATAAATGAACCAATCACCTGAGAAACATTCGAGTTTTTGAAGATGCCTACTTTTTCAGCATGTTGCTGTACGTTCAGACTGTTTAATAGTCCTTCAACAATACCGCGCACAATTTTCGCCAGGATATAACCGACAAAAATGATGACTGCAGCAATGAAGATGTTTGGTAAGTAACTAACAACATCGGTCAGCATATTCTGAACTGGTAACAGCAGACCGTTGAGACCCAGAATAGACAGCACGATTGGCAAGAACAGCAATAAAATTAACCAGTAAGCAATTTCACTGATGTTTTTACTAATCGGACTGACACCGACTTCAGCACTGAGTTTTTCATCGAGTTGCGTTCGGTCTAGCAGTTTTTGTAGCCCTATCTTCACCAGATTGGCCACAATCCAACCTATGAATCCGACTGCAATTGCACCTAGTAACTGTGGGATAAATAACAGGAACTGCTGGATCATATTACTGAATGGACCGCTGACACTGGTAAGATTGAGCACGTTCAGCGCACCAATCACGGCAATAATCAGAATAATCCAGAACACGACGCGGGCGATAATACTCTCCACATTGGAGTGATGACCTGTCGCCGTATTTAAATGTGTATTGGTGCCCAGTTTTTGCAAGAGCTTTTTAACGCCTGCCGAGACCAGTAACGCAATGATCCAGCCAATTACTAATATGGCAATTGCACTAAGAATGGGATGGAACTGATCCCAATAGTACATGGCATCGAAGCCACCACGCGGGCTTCTCATATAATCATTCATGTTGTTCTACCCTCTTTGTTATTAAGCTATTTATCTGAAATCAGGGGCATCTCCCTGAAACAATCAGCCCCTTTTTCTTCCGGATTCATACTAGATTTGATGTTTTCAGACTCAAGCCAGGTAGATGGCACTACCTTAAAACATCACCATCCATTGCAAAAAAGCCCCAGTGGTTCACTAGAGCTTTTCAGGTATTTTCAGTTATTGAGTCGCCTGTCCATCAGTCGCAGTTGCTGTTGCTTCTGTGCCATCACCCACGGTTGCTGTAGCTTCCGTTCCATCATTCATGGTGGCGGTGCCTTGTGTAGGCTCACCGACTGGAGTTGAATTATTTGGGGTAGCAGGCTGTACATTCGGATTTGGATGTCCTGCAGGAGCATCATTCGCATCTGGATTCATGTCAGCAAACATATAGAACAGTAGTGCGAGTAAAAAAATACCGACCAAAATCAAGATATAAACAGGGATACGCTTTTTCTGCGTCACGTCTGCCTGATGATTTAAAGGTGGTTTTTTATTGAAATCATCGACCATAACCATCCTCACTCTTTGTTATTCATAAGTAGATTTTTAGAATAACAAGCTGTGAATAGGGCTTCTGTGACAAAACATGGTGAGATGGTGACGGGATGTAAGTCACTAATCCATCAGAGTTCTCTGCTGGATGCTGCTTTAAAATAGCCGTTTGGCCGGGCTATGTTGCATGTCGACTGGGGTTTGGTGTTCATCTTTCAACTGCACCCCTGAGAGCTGTAACTCACAGGATTTACGCATCAATGCCACCAGTCGCTGGATGGCAAGTGGATAGGCCAAGCCCGCAGGACGGACATTGGAAATACAGTTGCGCAAGGCATCATGACAGCCTTTAAAAGCATTATAAGTGTAGTAAATTCCCATACTGTTCGGTGAGCTCAAACCCGGCCGCTCGCCAATCAGCATGACCAGCATTTTCGCCTGTAAAATTTCTGCCACTTCATCGCCCAGTGCCACACGACTGCCACGGGCAATCACTAAAGGAGCAACTTGCCAGCCTTGTTGCTTGCACGCCTCAATTAAAGCCGGAATAAAATGCAGGCTATTTTCCTCAATGGCACGTGCCGACAGCCCATCTCCCAGCACAATGGCTACATCCCAATGTTGCTGATGTTCGGCCCGGTATTGCTGCAACATCGTTTTGGATTGTTGTGAAAGCACACGTCCGAGATCGGGACGTTTAAGATAAAGATCTTTCTCTACCGCCTGACTGTCAATTTCCAGAATGGGTAGTCCTGTTTTACTCAAACCAGCTTTTAAAGATTCAACATCAAGTGGCTTCAGTACGGCATCTTTGGCCTGGGCATGCGCCAGTTGAAATTCCAGACTTGGTCGAGTCGGCAAACTACCCCCTGTTCGGCCTAAGGCAATCCGTGCATCAGTAAAGGCTTTTAATTTCTGCCAGGGATTATCCTGTAATTGAGGCTCAAATTTCACATCGGCAATCAGTTTCATAGTACTTCCTCAAGACAGGATTAGACGTGAAAATTGCTTCGGCAACTCTGTCGGCCAGTGCAGCTGATTGGACTGTTGCGCCAAAATTCCCTGCTGCTCCAGCCAGTGGTCAAATTCGGGGGCTGCTTTTAATCCCAGTAATTGCCGGATGTAGAGCGCATCATGAAAGGAGGTCGTCTGATAATTCAGCATCACATCATCCGAACCGGGAATACCCATGATAAAATGCAGTCCGGCATTGGCGAGTAAGGTCAACAGTACATCCATATCATCCTGATCGGCATCGGCATGATTGGTATAGCAGATATCGCAACCCATTGGCACACCGAGCAGCTTGCCACAGAAATGATCTTCCAGCCCGGCCCGGATAATCTGCTTGCCGTTATACAGATATTCCGGTCCGATAAAGCCGACCACAGTATTGACCAGCAAGGGATTAAACTTACGCGCCACGGCGTAGGCACGCGCTTCCACGGTCTGCTGGTCCACGCAATGCCACCACAATGGTCGCAATAAACATGCCTCCCCCCCCCTGTGCCAAACCAAAATTCCAGCCAGCGAAGTCACCGGAAATCACATACGCGACCCCCAGACCGACGAGAAGCAGCCAACCTACGGCGCCTTTCTTGAGCTGGCGCAAGGCAAAATAATCTTCTTGTACTGCTGTTTCAGTCACACTGGTATCAATCACACTTTTTGACTCTGACATAGCAACCTCGTTGTTTTTATCGTTGTTCCCTGAAAATATGCATAAGCCATACCAGTTCCGCAGGCTTTAGTGAAGACAGTTGAGACGCTGCCTTTCAGCGATGAAATGCGTTATAATTATCCACCTTCTCATTTATACACCCGAGTTATATGGCGTATCGTCAACAAAGTGTATCGCTTGATCTTGATACTGACGTCACACATCAATGCATGCTGCACTACAGCCGTGATCAGCATCTGATTGGAATTATTGAATTCAGCAAGCCAAGCTTCCTGCTGCGCTGGCAGGATCTGGAATATTTCCGCCGTCGTACCGAAGAATTTTCCGTGATGCCTTTTCCGGACTGTGTCAATGCGATGATTATCGATATTCGAGATGTAACGGCATGGTTGGATAATGAAGTGCCGATTATTCCGTGGCGTTTACTGGAAGAAGACTGTCCAGTGCGCCTGGTGGTGCCTGCAGACCGTATTGAGCACTATGCCGGATTTTTTGAACCGACCTGGCTCAGTCCCGATGTCGAAACCGCCATTCAGGAAATCCGTGAATCAATGGATATGTTTGTGCATTAAGCTTGAATCGAAAAAACCTCCGCAATGGGCAATGCTGTTTACTTAAGCATTTGAATCATTTTGGAATTCATTAGAGAATCCGATGTCAGGTTTGGCATCGGATTTTTTTATGGTATTTCAGCAGGATATTTTAGATCTTAACAATCTGTTTAAGCTCTCGAATCTGAGTACTTTTATTCACAATATCCCCGTTGAGTGGGTCAAGTCCACACTTAGGTTGAGCAGTCCCGCGACTATTCGCAGGCGGTGCTTGCCTGCGGATCAGGTACTTTGGCTGGTTCTTGGAATGGCGATTTTCCGTGATGTCCTCATCCATGAAGCAGCAAGAAGACTCAATATTTGCACTCAGTGGTTAGCCTCTTATGACTTGCTGACGCGCATTAGTCTAACCAATACACGTAAACATCTTGGTGCAGATTCTGTGGAGTGGCTATTTCACCAGACCGATCAGCACTGGGGACAAGAGCATTATCCGGCTGGGCTGTCGGAACTTAGACAGGGATAGGTAGTTTGTTTTAGAGAGGCCTACAAGGCTTCGGAGAGTCAAAATGTTAAAAAACCGTTATCCCTTAGATCACAATGCCGCTCCTGTTAAAGGAACCGCATTGCCTTCAAGCAGGGGGTTTTGCTCATAAATCCTTCAACCTTACCAGTAATTCTCGACTGCAATATTGCCTTCACCACGGCGGTTCATGGTCAGGCCACGGGCTTTTAAAGCTTCTTTGGTATCATCGACCATATCCGGGTTACCACAAAGCATGACATGCGTCGTTTCCGGATTAAACGCGATACCTGCTGCCTTTTCCAGCTCACCATTGGCAATCAAAATCGGTAAACGGTCGTGCAAAGGTGCATCAGGCTCACGGGTAATAATCGGGATAAACTTAAAACCGGTATGTCCTTCACCAAAGGTCTCGGCGATTTCCTGAATCCGGTCTACATAAGCGAGTTCTGCCCGGGTGCGCACACTATAAACCAGATTGATTTTTTCGTATTTGCTCCAGGTTTCAAAGTCTTGCAACATACAAATAAACGGTGCCAGCCCTGTGCCGGTACCCAGTAACCACAAGTCTTTAGGCAAAGGCAATTGATAACGTGCCAGAGTCAGATAACCATAAGGAATTTTTTCCAGATGCAGCACATCCCCGACTTTGAGGTGCTGTAAATTGGAAGTAAATTTACCTTCTGGAACGACAATCGAGAAAAACTCCAGAGTTTCATCAAAAGGAGATGACACTACCGAATAGGCACGAACCACCAGTTCATCCCCCACTTGTAAACCAATACGCGCAAACTGCCCTGCCGTGAATTTGAAATGTGCTGGGCGTGTCATCGTAAAACTAAATAATGTATTGGTCCAACGGTGTACAGATAAAACTTTTTCTCGGGTAAATTTTTCAATTGACATGATTTCAACGTGGCATGAAAGACTATGCTCATGGTAGCATGGCAACATAATTTATTAATATTTTTTAAATGTTAAGGCTCTACTCATGCGCATGACTTTACGCCAATTGGCTGTTTTTGTAGCAGTGGCACAAGAGGGTACCGTAACGAAGGCTAGCGATGCCGTCAAGCTTACACAAAGTGCGGCTAGTATGGCTTTAGCAGATCTGGAAGATGGTCTGGGTGCTCCACTATTTGACCGTCTAGGCAAACGTTTACAGCTAAATGACCTAGGGCGCTTTCTTCTCCCTCAAGCCCTGGAAATTTTAGGTCGTTGTGAATCTTTTGAACAAGTCGCTAAAGGTGAGCTTCAAAGTATCGATTTACGTTTGGGTGCAACCCTGACGATTTCAGATTACCTGATTCCTGACCTGATGGCCGATTTCTTGAAAATCAAGCCGCAAGCACATTTACAGCTTCAAGTCGGTAATACCCGTCAAATGATTGAAGCGGTGAATCAGTTCCAGCTGGATCTTGCCTTAATTGAAGGTTCATGTCATTTGCCACAGCTCCAATGTATCCATTGGCGTGATGATGAGCTGGCTGTGTGCTGTGCGCCAGACCACCCTCTTGCGCAATTGAACCGTGAACTAACCGCTGAAGATTTCAAATCTGTAGAATGGATTTTGCGTGAAGAAGGTTCAGGTACCCGTGAGGTGTTTGACAATGCCATCTTGAAAGATGTACCAGATGCCAATATCCGTCTAACACTCGGTCATAATGAAGCGATTTTAAAAATTGTAGCGGGCGGAATTGGTATGTCCTGCATTTCCAAACTTGCGATTGAGCCTTTACGTGAAAAAGGTCAACTGGTAATTCTGGATACACCATTCTGGTCGCTGACTCGTCCGCTGTTCATGCTGGTACATCGCCAGAAATATCAGGGTCCAGGTCTGAGAGCCTTTATGAATTTTTGTGAAAGCTAAAATATTAGAAGCACCTTCAGGTGCTTTTTTAGGATTCATCAAAACTGACTTTCACATGGTATCCCATCGCCGTCACCATCCATTTTAGTATTTGGACAGTTACGAATGAAAAATAATGCTTCCTCATAAGAACCCATCTGACTACAGTGTTCTCGACCATCGCATTTAAATTGAGATACAGATGGTGCAGCCGTTTCTGAAGTTTTCGGATTAACGGGGTTACTTTGGCTTCTTAACTCAGTGCCGCGATTTTCCAGGTTCTTCCTGCCCTGCTCAGATAATCCTTGCATAGGTAGATCACCTTGCGCTGCTCGTTGCTCAGCGACAATTCGTTGCTGCTCTACCATCAGTCTTTCCAGCTTTTGCTGTTTTCGAATTTGGTAGCTTTGGTATTTGTTATAAACAAGAACAGCAAGAATCACCATAATCACCAGTCCTGATAGTGTGATTATTTTTGATGTAGTTGATGATTTTTTCTTTTCATAACGTAGAGAAGCTCTGGTTTCAATATCTCTATGTAGATCATTGTTTTGTGTAACAGGAACTTCTTGCTTAATATCCAAGCGAACAATATGGTTTGCCTTAAACTTTCCATTATCTTCCACAATCAAAAACTTTAATTTTTCCCCCATTTTTGGCGGAATATTTTTATTGGGAAAGTCTTTGACATGGAAAAATAAATCTTTGGATTGCCCTTCGATCTGAATAAAACCAAAACCACGATCTTCATTATAGGTTTTGATTTTCCCCTCTTGAAACATAATTCGCTCTTATCTTTAATATTTTTTATCATTGTAATCAAAAAGAGAATGAAAATCTTTTGTAAAATTCTCTAAAGCAGAAACACAAAAACTAGATGTGCATCTTATAGCGGAAGAATAGATCCCTAGTTAAAAGTAAAAAATTAAAATTTCTTTTTTATTTATACTTCACCAAAAATCATAAACCCAACAGCTGATGCCATTGCCAACCAAAGGGTCGGACTAAAGAAAAGTGAATTACGTACAGGAACAGCGACTGTGGGTGCCAAGGATTGCAAGGCGACGACTTCTGGCACAAATTCATCCTGCACTTTAATATCTAGACGTACCATGTTGTCTAATGTCATGCTGCCTTGTTGGGGAATGATTCTAAATTTAAGCCGATCTCCAATTTGTGGCTCAATTTCAGGCGAAGGTAAATCCTGTAACTTGAAACTTAAATCTTGAGCTTCTCCTATCAAATCCAAAGTACCCATACCACGTTCGGAATCGTAAGTTTTAATTTTTCCATCCCTAAACATGACACTTTTCTCTATAGACTTCATTTAATTTGTATTCTAAGCCCAAGGAAATGTTCAGCATTGTTGCTGTTCGGTGGATTTTTTATGTGTTATCTGTCTCTTTAAATATGTAAGCGGTGGTGCTATAAAAAAAGAGGCTCGAAAGCCTCTTTTTAAATGTGATTAAAAAAGATTAATTATGAGAATAATCCATTAACCACGGAAGTTATTTAACAATGCCGATGTAATTGATTTATTGTGTGTTGCCACTTTGGTTTTTTTAGCTTTCTTTGAGTTGTCTTCGACACGTTCAATCTTGATCGCTTTGTACTTATCGCCATTTTCAACAACATTAAATTTCACGCGTTCATTACGTTTTGGCTCGCCTTCTGCCGCAGGGAAGTCTGAAATATGGAAGAATACATCTCCCTCAGCGCAGCCAATAAAACCGAAACCTTTGGCAGGATCATACTGTTTGATTTTGCCCTGATACAATTCATCTTTCATGCTATTGTCCTATCCTGAAAATGCCCTGTCTACATTATATAAAAAAGAGGCTGTAGTAGCCCCTTTTTTCATCATATTCAAAAATTAGTCTTTTTGAACTGAACCAAAGATTTTATCGCCAGCATCGCCAAGACCTGGAACGATATAACCATTTTCATTTAAACCATTATCGATAGAAGCCGTAAAAATCACGACATCCGGATGCGTAGCTTCTACGCGCTTAATGCCTTCTGGTGCAGCAACCAGAACCATCACACGAATGTCTTTACAGCCGCTGGCTTTCAGTACATCAATTGCAGCCACTAAAGAAGAACCTGTCGCCAACATTGGATCAATGATCATCGCGATACGGTTTTGTACGTCTGGAACCAGTTTTTTATAATAGGTACGTGCTTCCAGAGTTTCTTCATCACGCTCTAAACCAAGTACCGATACTTTTGCACTTGGAATCAGGTTCAGGAAACCGTCGAGCATGCCAATACCGGCACGTAGAATTGGCACAACCGTGATTTTTTTACCCGCAATACGGTCAACTGTAACAGCACCATTCCAGCCATCAATGTCATGTTCAACCATTGGCAGGTCTTTAGTTGCTTCATAAGTTAGAAGCATGGTCACTTCTTGAGCTAACTCACGGAAATTCTTGGTACTGATATCTGCACGACGGAGTAAACCAAGCTTATGTCGAATGAGTGGATGACGGATTTCATGGATTGCCACGGGAGAACACCTAAAAGGTTAAAGATAAATTTCCGCTATTATAAAGGCTTTTATTGATTTGTATAAATAAAAAAGCCCCCAATCATGGAGGCTTTTTTGTAATAACGTCAATCTTTGCAGATATTAGTTAAAACCACTTTGAACCAAAGTGAAAATGAACTGTTGCAATTCAGGTGACATGGCAAAGAATGCATATTTAGATACTGCAATTACTGGATCTGGGTAGACACCGATCACAAGTACCGCAAGCGCAGCAAGAAGTACCATGATACCGCCCACTTTTTGACCCCAATGATTCACCGCATCTAAACGTGGTGTTTCAGGTGGTGTCATGTAAAGCACAACCATTACGCGCAGGTAGTAGTATAGACCGATACCAGAACCCAAGATAACCATCGCAGTCAGGAACCAGGCTTCGCCTGCAACCGCAGTTTTAATCACCAGGAACTTACCGATAAAGCCGGCAGTTAAAGGAATACCTGCAAGAGACAGCATCATCACCGTCAATACAGCAGTCAAGACTGGACGGCGCCAGAACAGACCACGGTATTCAGCCAAGCCACCCGCTTCATCCGTATTGTTATACGGACTAGACATCAGCGTAACGACACCGAACGCACCGATCGTGGTTAATACATAGGTAATCACGTAGACGTTTACACTTTCAAAAGTCGCGAAACCTTGAACTTGTAAGAAATCCGTATTACGTGAACTTACGATGGCAACCAGCAAATAACCAAAGTGTGCAATTGAAGAGTATGCCAAGATACGTTTCAAGTTCACTTGGCGAACCGCCAGCAAGTTACCTGCAAGGATAGACAGAACCGCAATAATTGAGATGATCGTGACGAAGCTGTCTGCCAGAATTAGACCCGAAGACAACGCATAACGAACAAACAGACCAATCATGGCTACTTTCGCAACAGTCGCAAGGAAAGTCGCGATTGGCGCTGGTGCACCAGCATATACGTCTGGTGTCCATTTGTGGAATGGTGCCAGCGATAATTTAAATGCTACTGCAAATACAATTAATGCCAGACCAATCACGACAGCCGGTTGACTGAATACAGTAAACAGTTTGCCTGGTTCAGCCACGAAACTTAAAGTACCTGTATATGCATAAATATATGCCATACCCATGAGCAGCATTGCTGACGCAGTTGCTGAAAGCACCAGATATTTCACACCCGCTTCAAGCGATTGAGAACGTTGATGTGTATATGCCAACAAGCCATATACAGGAATCGACATCAACTCAAGGCTGATAAAGAATGATGCATAGTGTGAGCTAGCCACCATTAGCATGGCACCCGCAACGGATGTCAGCATCAGGATATATAACTCTTCACGGTTATCTTTATAGGTTTCGATATACGCGTGAGATAGCGTTGCACATGCAAGTGCAGCAATCAGGATCACAAACTGGTACAGCATCGTAAATGGATCTACGATGAACAGATTCATCACGTTGGCAGGTGCAAACACGCCTGCCAACAAAACGAAAATGATATAGAACGCAGCAAGGTTTAAACCAATCACCGTGGTGGTAGCCACCAAGTTATGGTTACGCTTGATTGCGGTCAGCAACATCACGACGATCGCAGTTAACGACACGATCATCACAGGTGCTAGAGGCATAAGCTCAGAAAAAGACATTGTGAAGTTCATGGCTTATTGGATCTCCACATTTTCAAGTTGAGTCGTTACTTGATCAGCAACTTCAACCACTTCTTGAACTGGAATGTAGCTATTCGCTAACCACGCCATGCTTGAGTTAGAAACGTCAAGGAAGCTTTGTGGATATAGACCAAGCCAAAGTAGACCAAACGCACAGATCAACAATAATGCGATTTCACGTGCATTTAGATCTTTTAATGGATTTGTATAGTGCTGCTGTTGTGCTTCATTTGGTACACCAAACAGGGCTTTGTGAATCAGGATCAAACCGTACAAACCCGCAAATACCAAGCTGATTGCCGCAAGAATGGTAAACGCCGGAAATTTCGCATAAGCACCCATCAGGATCAGGAACTCACCAATGAAGTTACCTAGACCTGGAATACCCACCAACGCCGCAACGAAGAACATCAGGAAGAATGCAAGATACGGGAATTGACCACGCATACCACCCATCAAACGCATATCACGCGTATGCACACGCTCATATACCTGACCACACATAATGAACAGTGCAGCAGATGAAATACCATGTGCCAACATCATGATCATCAGACCTTGGAAGGTCAGGATGTTACCTGCGTAGATCGCAAGTAAAACGAAGCCCATGTGTGAAATAGAGGTATAAGCCAACAGGCGTTTCATGTCGGTTTGCTGGAAAGCACACCAAGCACCGTAGAAAATACCGATTAAACCAAGAATGATTGCGAAGTCTGCAAACTGTGCAGACGCTGCCGGGAAGAACGGAATCACGAAACGTAATAAACCGTACGCCGCAGTCTTAATCAAGATACCCGCAAGATCGACAGAACCCGCTGTTGGTGCTTGCGCATGCGCATCTGGTAACCAGCCGTGTAATGGGAAAACTGGAAGTTTTACCGCAAAACCGATGAATAAACAGATCATGAATGCATAAGCCACCGCTGGCGCCTGAGCATCAAGCGTATTCGCCACACCTAATAGATAGTTATAGTCGAAACGGATTTCACCCGTCATGGTATAGCCCACAGTCACCAGACCAAGGATACCAATCAGCATCACCAAACCGGCAACCTGCGTGTAAATGAAGAACTTGTTAGCTGCATAAACACGTGACTTGCCCTCTGCCCCTTTATGACCCCAAAGGGCAATCAGGAAGTAGATCGGCACCAGCATCATCTCCCAGAAGAAGAAGAACAGGAATAAGTCAATCGCCAGAAACACACCGATGACACCACCTAAAGACCATAAAAGGTTCAAGTGGAAGAAACCAACGTTCTTTTGAATCTCGCCCCATGAACAGCCTACTGCCAATACACCCAGGAGTGCAGTCAAGCCAACCATAAGAAGTGATAAACCATCCACTGCTAAGTGAATGTTAATGCCCAGGGTTTGAATCCAAGGCAATTTGAATTCGGCAGCCCACGAAGGTGTAGCACCGCCTAATTCATAGTTGTAAGTACCAGTCTGCCAAAGGACGATGGTCAAGACCAAGGTCACCAGCATACCGATCAGCGCGATATAACGCGGCAAGTGTTGGTCGAGTTTATCGACCAACCAGCATATGAAACCTGCAATGAACGGAATGAGGATCAGAGCCGGCAAAATAATATTGTTTGGAGCTTCCATTTTATTTCCCCACGACCTGAATCACGATCAAGATCATCAGTAGGACAACGACACCGAGCCCCATACTAGATGCATATTCACGCAGTGAACCGGTTTGACGTGAACTTGTAAAGCTGTGACCACCTTTAACAAGTGCAGGAAGTACCAGCCATAGGCCATCAATAGGATCACGACCAAAGATCTTCGCGAACATTAAATATGGCTTCACGAAAATGAGGTCATACAGCGTATCGAAACCTAATGCATTACGGCAGATGTTGACCAGGCCAGCACCTACAGAAGTGGCTGCAAAACGTTTGACTGCATTGTAAGCAAAAGCGAACAGTACTACACCCACTGCAAGACCTGTCAAAGCAACAGCAATTGCGATGTATTCAGCACCATGTGCACCTGCTTCAAGCGCTTCAGGAATAATGAAGGCTGGAATTTGTGCAGCATCCAGAATACTCATTACCGGTGCTTTTAGTACGATCGCGAGACCTGTTGAAAGTACAGCAAGAATCGCCAGTGGCGCCCAGTAAGTTGCACCTTTGATTTCATGATAAGGCGTGTTTTCTTTGCCGAAGAATACAACCCAGATTAAACGGAATGTATAAATAGACGTTAAGAATGCACCTGCAACACCCACCCAGTACAGCGTGTTATACACTGGTAAACCAGCAATATGACTTTGCGTCCAGACTGCAGCAAGAATCGCATCTTTTGAGAAGAAACCAATCGTTAGGAATGGAATCGCTGCCAATGCACCGCCACCAATCGCGAAACATGCAAACAGGAATTTGTTCTTGTAGAACAGACCGCCCATCTTGAAGATGTTTTGTTCGTGATGGTAAGCCAGAATCACCGCACCAGACGACAAGAACAATAATGCCTTGAAGAATGCGTGAGTCAGCATATGGAACAGACCTGCCTGGTATGCTTCAGCACCTACCGCCATAAACATATAACCGAGCTGACTCATGGTTGAGTATGCCAGAATACGTTTGATGTCGGTTTGAACCAGTGCAGCAAAACCAGCCACAAGCAAGGTCACCGCACCTGTGATCGAAATAAATACCATCACTTCTGGTGCAAGTTCAAAGACTGCGAATAGACGGCAGCACAGGTAAACACCCGCTGTTACCATCGTTGCAGCATGGATCAATGCAGAAACAGGTGTTGGACCTGCCATCGCATCGGCTAACCATGTTTGTAACGGGATCTGTGCAGATTTACCCGCCGCACCCAAGAACAATAACAATGCTGTCCAGATGGTCAGAGATGAACTTTGGGTCATTACAGTCGCTGCATTTTCAACGATGTACTGAATGTTCAAGGTACCGAATTGCTGGAAGATCAGGAACATGGCAATCAGCAAGAATACGTCACCGATACGGGTCACGGTAAATGCCTTGATTGCCGCCAGACCGTTTGCAGGGTTCTGGTAGTAATAACCGATCAGCAGGTATGAACACAGACCTACGCCTTCCCAACCCAGGAATAACAACGCCAGGTTGTCACCCAATACCAGCAATAACATGCTTGCAACGAACAGGTTGAAGTAAGAGAAGAAACGTGCGAAGTCTTCTTCACCGCGCATGTACCATGATGCAAAGATGTGAATTAAGAAACCCACACCAGTGACCATGCCCAGCATCAATAAAGACAAGCCATCCAGCTGCAAGCTGATGCCCGGAGCAAAACCGCCAACACTGAACCAGGTCCAGAGATGTTGCACAACTGCAGTTGAACCATTATTCACAAAGTCCATACCCGCAATCAGTGCGAACAGTGCAGATAAACCGACTGCACCGACACCAATCATTGCTGCAACAGATTCCGGAAGCTTGTTACGCCCCGCCGCTAACAGGACAAAACCAATGAGCGGAAATAAAATTGTTAGATATAAATAACTCATCCGCGCATCTCACTAGCAGCATCCACATCCAGGTGATGGAAGCGATGATAGAACTGAAGGACGATCGCAAGACCAATACAAGCCTCTGCCGCAGCAAGCGTCAGGATCAGGATAAACATGATCTGACCATCTGGCTGTGCCCATGCACTGCCCGCCAGGACGAACGCTAAAGCAGCAGCGTTCATCATGATTTCAAGGCTCATTAAAATAAATAGTAGGTTGCGTCGCACCATTACACCGTAAAAACCCAGTGCAAAGAGAATAGATGCAACGATCAAACCATGCTCTAAAGGGATGTTGCCCATTATTCTTTTTCCTCTTCTGCATCTGGTTCACGTTTACCCAAATGGAATGCAGCTACCAAGGCAGCAAGCAATAACATCGCGGCAACTTCAACCAACAACAAGTATTGCGTAAAGAGTGCTTGACCCACTGCTTTCGGGCCCACCATTTCTGTACCCATTACCAGTGAAGCTTGTGTGTAATCAGAGTTTAATACCCATACCAGCACCAAACCGATCAGGAAGCTCATCAACGCCGGATAAGCCCAAGCCGATGAAGTCAACCATTTACGTTCTTGTTCAACGGTCTGCTCACCCAGGTTCAGCATCATTACCACGAACACGAACAACACCATGATCGCGCCCGCATAAACGATCACTTCCAGCGCACCAGCGAATGGCGCACCGACGATCAGGAACATGCCTGCGACTGCAAGCAATGACACGATCAGGCTTAATAAAGCATGTACCGGATTCGCGTTAGTCACCACGCGAACCGTAGAGACAATGGCCACGAGGGCCATTAAATAAAATGGCCACATCATGGTAATAGACTCCGTACATCAACAGGTGCACTTTCACGCTGTGCTTGACCTTTGTCCTTGCCTGCAACTGCCATACCGGTTACACGGTAGAAGTTATAGTCAGGATATTTACCAGGACCAGAAATCAGCAGGTGTTCTTTTTCATAGACCAAGTCCTGACGAACATATTCGCCAAGCTCGAAGTCCGGGGTCATCTGAATCGCAGTGGTTGGACACGCTTCTTCACACATACCGCAGAAAATACAACGCGAGAAGTTGATACGGAAAAATTCCGGATACCAGCGACCATCTTCACGTTCTGCTTTTTGTAGTGAAATACAGCCTACCGGACAGGCAACCGCACACAGGTTACATGCCACACAGCGTTCTTCGCCATCAGGGTCGCGCGTCAATACGATACGACCACGGAAGCGTGGTGGCACGATTTCTTCGGCCGGCACTTCCGGATATAAAATGGTGTCACGTTTACGTGTTGCGTGGCTGAACACCATCCACAACGAACGAACGATTGACCCGAATCCAGCTAGAAATTTAAACATTTTGTTCTCCCTGCTGTCTTAGGCCTGATTCATCAGAATCACAGCACCAGTTACCAAAAGGTTAACCAACGCCAATGGCAAGCAAATTTTCCAACCAAAGTTCATCACCTGGTCATAACGTGGACGCATTAATGAACCACGCGCCAGTACAAACATCATTACAAAGAATGCTGTTTTGATAATGAACCAGAATGCTGCTGGAAGGAACGGAATATCAAGGTTGAATGGCGCAAGCCAGCCACCGAAGAATAAAGTCACGATCAATGCAGAGATCAGTACCACGTTGACGTATTCCGCAACGAAGAACATCCCCCACTTCATACCGCCGTATTCAACATGGTAACCTTCTGCCAATTCCTGTTCTGCTTCTGGTTGGTCAAATGGGTGACGGTGCGTGACCGCAACACCCGCAACCACAAAGATCAGGAAGCCAAGGAACTGAGGAATCACAAACCAGACATCTTTTTGCGCTTCAACGATTTCACGCATGTTGAATGAACCGGCAATTGCCACCACACCCATCAACGAGATCCCCAGGAACACTTCATACGAAATGGTTTGAGCCGCAGAACGTAAACCGCCCAGTAAGGCATATTTGTTGTTTGATGACCAGCCACCGAACAGGACTGCATAAACTGCAATACCCGCCATTGCCATAAAGAACAACAGGCCGATGTTCATGTCTGCTACACCTAAATAAGGTGATACAGGAATAACCATGAACGACAGCACCGCAGTTGCCATCGCAACTGCTGGCGCCATACGGAAAGTCAATTTGTCAGCAAACTTAGGTGTCCAGTCTTCCTTGAACATGATTTTCAGCATGTCGGCAACAATCTGGAACATACCACCCGGACCAACACGGTTCGGACCGTAACGGTCTTGCCACAAGCCGAGTAAACGACGTTCAATAAAAGACATCAACGCAGCGATCAGTACTACAACCAGCAAGATCACAATCGCTTGAATGACTGAATAGGCAATTGGCCAGTTTTCAGCCCACAGCGGCGTTTGACGGATTAATTCTTGTTCCATGAATTACACTCCTACCGCGACTGAAACAGGCTCTGCAAGAGATACCGTCGGTGCCAGACCGATTGGGTAGCCAATATAACCTGTCGGTAAATATTCAATCACTTGAACTGGAAGAACGATTGATGTCTCACCTGCTTTCACCGTGATTGTCTGACCATCTTGAACATTCAGGCGCGCTGCATCCTGCTCACCCACTGCAAATACCGCTTCAGGAATACGCGTTTCCATCGCTGGTGTTTTTACCGTGAATTCACCTGAACCAAAGATATGGTGCATTGGTACCAGACGGAAGCTTTCAGCATTGACCAGAACAGGTGCCGGTGCCACGAAGGTACGTGCCGGACGTTTTGCCAAACGGTCGAATAAACGAACGCCTGAATCACCACCTTTGAGTGAACCACCTACAGTTTCCTGGAACTTGCTCCAAGCTTGTGGCGAGTTCCAGCCTGCAGACCATGCAAATGGAACCAGTGGAGATGGAGTCTGGTCTCCGACATAACCTTCCATCGAGAATGTTAATGCGGAGTCTTTATCTGTAGGCTGTTTCGGCTCATGTACAGACAATGGCGAACGCATTGAAGTACGACCTGAGTAACGACGTGGTTCACGTGCCACTTTCAAGCCATGAACACGGAAGCCCGCATCAGGTGCAACATCCAGAATGCCTTCAAGCGCAGGAACGTTTTTCGCCACTGACTCGATCACATCATCCAGTAAAGTCCAAGAAATCGCTTTGCCTTTTACGCCTGTTTCCAGAGCGTGTAACCAGCGCCAAGATTCCTTGATCGCCAATTCAGGATTGTAGTAGCTTGGGTCATACACTTGGTAGAAACGTTGTGCACGGCCTTCTTGAGAAACGACAGTACCATCACCTTCAGCAAACGATGCAGCAGAAAGTACGATGTCGGCTTTTTTCACTGTTGCAGTTTCAGAGTGATCCAGTACGATCACATCTTTGCCTGCAAGTGCAGCATCGACCTGTGCAGCAGGAAGACGACGGTAAAGGTCGTTTTCAACCACAATCACAGTATTGTAATCTTGTGCAAATGCTTGCTCCAGGCTTTGACCACCCAAGATTGCCATACCCATCGAGTTCACTTCAGGAACCGTCAAGGTCAGACCTGCATTACCCAGATTCTGTGCAACTTGTGCAGCAGCTTCCATAATGGCAGGATCTTGCAAGCTTGTACCTGAGATGATCAGTGGTTTCTTCGCAGCTTTTAAAGTGTCCGCAATGGTTTGTGCAAATGCTTTGGCATCGTCATCTAAACCAAGAATCGTTTCACCCGCAACTGCTGCAGCAACTGCAAAACCTAAACGTGCGATGTCGTTTGGAGAAGCAACCACTTCACCTTCAGCAACATCAGACAAACGGGTTTGTGTCGCAGCCAGGATGTAAATCGGAGATTTCGCATCTTGTGCAATACGTTGTACCGGTTCAGCCAACCACTCTTGCGTACGGCGCTCTGCCGCCATCTCTTTGCCTTTATTTTTCGCAGCCTGGCGAACAGATAAAGCCATACGTGGCGCAGTTTGTGTGAGGTCTTCACCCAAAATTAACACAGCATCGTAGCTTTCAATTTCACGCATGTTCGGGTTGTAAACACCCTCGGTTTGCATGATAGAAGCAGCAAGTTCAACCAGGTTTTGCTCTTTTTGAGATAGACCTGTTGAGAAGTTCTCTTGACCCACCAACTCACGAAGTGCGAAGTTCGACTCAAGTGATGCACGCGGTGAACCAATACCCAATACTTTTTTGCCCTGGATATTTGCAATGACCGTGTCTAGTGCTGCATCCACTGAAACAGTTTCAACAGTTGCACCTTGACGGAATTGTGGTTGACGCGGACGGTCTTCACGGTTCACATAACCTGTACCGAAACGGCCTTTGTCGCATAAGAAGTACTGGTTGACTTCACCGTTATAACGGTTTTCTACGCGGCGAAGTTCGCCATAACGTTCACCCGGAGAGATATTACAACCTGAAGAACAGCCTTGGCATACGCTTGGCGCATACTGCATGTCCCATTTACGGTTGTAGCGAGCCGAATGAGTTTTGTCGGTGAATACACCTGTTGGACATACTTCAGTCAGGTTGCCCGAGAATTCAGACTCTAAAGTACCTGATTCAGGACGACCGAAGTACACACGTGATGCATTGGCATACACGCCGAAGTCCGTACCACCTGCGTAGTCTTTGTAATAACGCACACAACGGTAACACGCGATACAACGGTTCATTTCGTGAGAAATGAATGAGCCAAGCTCCTGGTTGTAATGGGTACGCTTCGTGAAACGGTAGCGACGACGGTCATGCTGCGTCATTACAGTCATATCTTGTAAATGACAGTGACCCCCTTCTTCACAGACTGGACAGTCGTGCGGATGGTTGGTCATCAAGAATTCAACAATCGAAGCACGGAAATCTTTGGCTTCTTTGTCTTCAATCGAGATGTAGGTATTGTCAGATGCTGGCGTCATACATGACATGACCAAACGGCCACGCGTATCTTCTGGATTCGCGTACTGGGTCACGGCACATTGACGGCAAGAACCGACAGAACCTAAGGATGGATGCCAACAAAAGTATGGGATATCAATGCCAAGACTCAAACATGCTTGTAGCAAGTTTTCCGAGCCGTTGACTTCATACGATTTGCCATCGACATGAATTGTAGCCATAGTCGAATTCCTTAAGCTTGTTCTACGTTGCTGGTTTGAGCGGCGGCATTCACAACCTTCGCTTCAAATTCGCCACGGAAATATTTGAGTGCGCCCATAAGCGGCTCCATTGCACCCGGTGCGTGGGCACAGAAAGTTTTACCAATCCAAAGCTTACGAGTCAGTTCTTGTAAGTGATCGATATCTTCTTTCTTACCTGTGCCATCTTCCAGTGCTTTCAGCGCTTTCACAGCCCAAGGTAAGCCATCACGGCAAGGCGTACAGAAACCACATGATTCGCGTGCAAAGAATTCTTCGAGGTTACGTGTCGCTGAAACCATACATTGGGTTTCATCTACCACCATCAGTAAGCAAGTCCCTAAACGCGAACCTGCTTTCATGATGCTTTCCGCATCCATAGGAAGATCAATATGCTCGGCAGCCAGGAAGTCAGTCGATGCACCACCCGGTAACCATGCTTTCAGTTTTAAGCCGTCACGCATACCACCCGCATGGTCTTCAATCACTTCACGTGCTGTCGTACCAAATGGAAGCTCCCATAGACCCGGGAATTTTACCTTACCTGATGCACCATAAATCTTGGTGCCTGGATCTTTCGACTTACCCGCAGACAAGTTGATATACCATTCAGGACCACGCAGCATGATGGCTGGTAAGTTGTTGTAGGTCTCTACGTTGTTGACAATCGTAGGACGACCCCAAGCACCTGCAACTTGCGGGAATGGCGGTTTAGTACGCGGGTTGGCACGGCGACCTTCTAGCGAGTTAATCAATGCAGTTTCTTCACCGCAGATATAACGACCCGCACCGGTATGCACGTGTAACTCGAAGTTCCAGCCTGTACCAAGGATGTTATCCCCTAAGTAACCTTTGGCACGAACTTGCTCAAGTGCTTCATTTAAGTACTGAGCAGCTTCAATGTACTCGCCACGGATAAAGATATAACCGTGTGTTGCTTCAAGCGTATAGCCTGCAATCAGCATGCCTTCGATCAATTGATGCGGAAGATCTTCCATCAACAAACGGTCTTTAAAGGTACCTGGTTCCATCTCATCGGCATTACAAATCAGGTAACGTGGACCTGAGTTGTCGTTTGGCGCCATCAAAGACCATTTGATACCTGCCGGGAAGCCTGCACCACCACGACCTTTTACAGTCGCTGCCTTAACCACTTCCAATACATCTTTAGGCGACATGCTCAGTGCTTTTTTAAAGCCTGCATAACCTTCCAGCGCTTCGTAATCATCTGCATTACGTACGTTGGCTTGTTTGCTTAAACGCCATGTTAATGGATGCGTTTCCGGGTTACCGTCGCCATAAATTGGTTTTGGTTCAGTATTCATACATACTTCTCCAACAGCTGTTTCACCGAAGTCACTTCAACCAGACCGTGCGTGTCTTCATCAATCATCAAGGTTGGACCTTTGTCACAGTTGCCCAGACAGCAAATTGGCAGCAAAGTGAAACGACCATCTGCAGTCGTTTGACCAAAAGAAATGCCTAATTCGCGCTGGAATGCTTCTGCCAAAGTTTCTGCACCCATCAGGAAACACGCAATCGAATCACATAACAAAATTACGTGACGACCGACCGGCTGACGGTAAATACGGTTATAGAACGTTGCCACACCTTCAAGGTCTGCAACGCTCATGCTGAGCATTTGTGCGATGGCATTCATTTGCGCATCATCTACCCAGCCATTACGGCGTTGTACACACTTCAGCGCATCTAGACACGCTGCACGTGGGTATGGGTAGTGCCCCATGTGATGTTCGATATCGTGAATTTCGTCCGCAGTCAAAATTCCTTCAACATTCACACGTGGCTTTTTATCAGTCAAAATCATCATAATGCGTTTACCCCTTAGCGATCCACGTCAGCCATTACGACGTCAATGGTCGCTAAATAAATGATTAAGTCAGACATTAAGCTGCCGTTAATCACAGAAGGCATTTGCTGTAAATGCGTGAAGGTTGGTGTACGGATACGGGTACGGTAACTCATAGTTGACTTGTCTGAAGTCAAGTAGTAGTTCGACGCGCCTTTCACCACTTCCGCCATCACAGATGCTTCACCCGCCGGCATTACAGGACCCCAAGATACGCTCAGGAAGTGCGTAATTAAGGTTTCAATATCTTGTAATGTCTTGTCTTTTGGTGGTGGAACAGCCAGTGGATGGTCTGCTTTGTACGCACCAGACGGCATATTATCTAAACATTGTTTGATAATTTTCAGTGATTCTTCGATTTCACGGTAGTGAACGATGACACGTGCATAGGCATCGCCTTCGTACTCAACCGGCACTTCGAAGTCATAATTTTCATAACCGCTATATGGACGGTATTTACGTACGTCAAAGTCGATACCTGTAGCGCGTAGACCTGTACCTGTTACACCCCAAGCCAATGCAGATTTTGCATCATATTGCGCAACATTACGGGTACGACCCACAAACACCGAGTTTTTCAGCGCTGCAGTATGATATTCCTTCAAACGTTTCGGCATCCAGTCCAAAATTTCACGGATCAGGTGCTGCCAGTTGTTTGGAAGGTCATGTGCGGTACCACCGATACGGAACCATGCCGGATGCATACGATAACCGGTGATCGCTTCAATCGCGTCATAGATTTTCTGACGGTCAGCAAACATGTAGAAGACTGGCGTCATACCACCGGCATCTTGAATCGCAGTACCAATGAACAACAAGTGGTTATTGATACGGAACAGTTCAGACATCATCACGCGGATACATTGCGCACGGTCAGGTACAGTAATACCCGCCATTTGCTCTACGCCAAGCACGTAAGGCATGTTTTGCGCACAACCACCGAGGTAGTCGACACGGTCTGTATACGGAATGAATGAATGCCAGGTTTGACGTTCAGCCATCTTTTCCACACCACGGTGGTGATAACCGATGTCAGGCACACAGTCTTTCACTTCTTCACCGTCCAGCTGCAAGATCACACGGAACGCACCGTGCGCAGATGGATGGTTCGGACCCAAGTTCAGGAACATGAAGTCTTCATCGGCATTGCCGCGCTTCATACCCCAATCTTCAGGGACGAAACGAAGATGTTCCTGTTCGTAGTCCTGTTTGGCTTTATCTTGCAAATACGGCGTATATTCAGTCGCACGTGCAGAATATTCTTTACGTAGCGGATGACCTTCCCAATAGGTTGGCAACAAGATACGACGGAGCATTGGATGCCCTTCGAAATTGATCCCGAACATATCGTAAGCTTCACGTTCGTACCAGTTGGCATTTGGCCAAATATTGGTTGCCGTCGGAAGATTCAAATCGCTTTCTGCTAAGGCAACTTTAATACGAATGTCAGTATTACGCTCGAGCGACAACAAGTGATAGAACACTGTGAAGTCAGACGCAGGTAAACCGTCGCGGTGCGTACGCAGACGCTCATCTACCGCTGACAAGTCGAACAACATCACGTAAGGACGTGACACTGTACGCAAGAACATTAAAACTTCTTGTACACGTGCGCGCTCAACCCAGACTGTCGGGAAATCCTCGAAAGTCGTTTGCACAAAGAAGTTCTCACCAAATTTGGTTTTGAGTTCTTCAATAATGGCAAATGCTGGGCGTGAATCAACAGGCGTTGATTCTGGCATAGCAATGTCAGTTTCAGCCATTGGCTTGGCTTCCTATTTAATACAAATTCAGTCAACCTAAACGACAATTACACCCATAGCGGGTGCACAACAAAACAACCTGTCGTTTAAATTATTTAATTTCATCCATTGAGCGCAGATTTTTCACAGCAACACGCTGGTCTTTCTTACGGTCACGTTCCGGCATCATCTTTGGCTTATACACTGGCTTAAGATCATCACCGATCACCGCAGAAAGCGGACGACGCTCTAGTTGAATCTGGTCTTGCAACAGCATCAATGCCTGAATCAAAGCTTCAGGACGTGGTGGGCAACCTGGAATATACACATCGACCGGGATGATTTTATCCACACCTTGTACGACTGAATAAATATCGTACATACCACCTGAGTTGGCACATGCACCCATTGAAATGACCCATTTTGGTTCAAGCATCTGTTCGTACAGACGCTGAATTACTGGCGCCATTTTTACGAAGCAAGTACCCGCTACAATCATTAAGTCCGCCTGACGCGGTGAAGCACGGATAACCTCGGCACCAAAACGTGACAAGTCATGCACGCCGGTCAAGGTCGTTGCATATTCTACGTAGCAGCAAGATGTACCAAAGTTAAATGGCCAAACTGAGTTTTTACGACCCCAGTTGACTGCTGTATGTACCACATCCTCTAAGCGAGTCATGAATACATTTTTATTCACTTCTTCTTCTAGCAACGGATCTTCTACAACAATACGTTCCTGAAGTGGATATTGGTCAGCATTCGGATTCGCACGGGTTAATGTATATTTCATCCCGTCTTACTCCTTATCAGATAATTGAGTTTGTGACTTTTTCACAAAACCAGATGATTGAGCCGGGATTTGACCCGTTGGATCCATCACCAATTCTTCAATCGAGTTGAAGCGCGTAATTTCTGCAAGATCCATATTTGGCGAACCAATCTTAGCTTTAATTCCTGCTGCCTTACGTCTGTCTGAAGGTGCCCAATTGAGTGCGCCTGTCGATAATTCGTAAATCAAACCAACAAGTAAAACTATGATAAAGATAGCTGCAGTTGCAAAACCAATCCAACCTACCTCACGAACAGAAACTGCCCATGCATATAGATAAAGTGCTTCTAAATCAAACACCACAAAGAAAATTGCAACTAAATAGAACTTTGCAGACAAGCGGATACGAGCTCCACCTGCGCTAACTACACCTGACTCAAACTGCTCCTGCTTGGCACGGCCCCATGATTTACCCCCGAGGAGTAATGGGACAGTCAGCATAAAGACGCATAAAAATGTAACGCCGATCACGAAGGCAATAATTGCCCATTCGTATGGAGTAATAGCACTCATGCGGGGATAACTCCTGGCAGGCCTATTTGTTAACAAAGAATGTATGTATTGGCCTTCAAATACACCAAACACAAAATTAATCCCGCCAATTGTACCTGATTTTGGATTTCACTTGCTAGTTTATAAGCCTTAGTCTTTGGGATGATTTTTTAGACATTTCAGGATTTAATTTGACTTTAATCATTCAGAATTCGTTTTAATCGTTTTCCCAAATTAAATTTTAATTATCTATTAATTTTTCTATAAAGAGCACTTCCAGAAAATAGGCTGATCGATGAGCTGCTTTTCTCGCCCACCCATTTAGATATAGTCTTTTTCACTATTGAATCCAAGTTAAATCGGATAAAAACTTATTTTAACAACTATTTTTTCTTTCAAACCAATTGATTTAACTTGATATTTAATGTGATTTTTTATATTTAACTGTTGCTTTACCCCCTGCAGCTACTTGGTAATCTTGGATTGGCAATTGTGTCTTTTTGCAACATGCTCAACGGACTGATTCAGAATATGTTATTTCTATTTCTAAACCACATCATGACATTAATAAAGTAACAATAAGGAGTCCTTGCATGTCTCTACGCTTTTCCCATCGACCTAATTATTTTTTATTTGCTCAATTACTGGTTAGCCATATAGAAAATTACATCCAGAAAAATCCCAACATAAGCCAGGCAGCTTTTGACTTACGTGACATCCATGCACTTTTTCAAGAGGACCATGCTTCTTCCAGCATCAATCTGGATGGCATTATGAATATCGCTGACGAATATAAAGTCGAAACGTTATCAGGCGACCAAAAACTGATTCAGCGTTATAATGTCGATGCGAAAAACACCAAACTGTTGATCGACTTTAACCCTGAAGCGCTACAAAGCTTAAAAGAGGGCAAATCACTCATTGAACCTGATGCGACCATTCAGGAATAAAATCTCTTCCAATAAAAAACGATGCTGATGCATCGTTTTTTTATGACCAAAATCATTTACACAATATCAAGCTAAATGATCACTCGCTTCCTCTGGCTTTTTTTCCAGCATTTTGCGCTTACTCTTCTTGACATAACGTTGTGCCGGCCAGGTCATGGTAAAACGCGCACCACCCAGCGTCGGGCTTTGATCCACCTGAATCGTGCCACCAAACCAGTACGCAATCCGGCTGACAATCGACAAACCTAAACCATAACCACCCGACGCACGGGTACGGCTATCATCCAGTCGGGCAAAGGCTTCAAAAATGCGGGCACGATCTATTTCTGGAATCCCCGGCCCGTCATCTTCAACGCAAACATAGGCCTGACCATCCTGATCCAGACCGCCGCTAATCAAGATTTTATTATCGCAATAACGTACAGCATTGCCGACCAGATTCTGAATTACACGATGCAGATAACGACGCTCCGCCTCTACTGTGACCGCAACAGGCATTGGATGTAATTCGATGATTTTCTGGGTTTTCAGCGCTTCAGTTTCTTGTGCCACCTGATTCAGTACGTCATACAGATCGATTTGCTCAAACTCAATCGACGGCATGCCCTGTTCCAGTTTGGCATAGGTCATGATCTCATCAATCAAGGTATTCAGCGCTTCAATATCTTTATCAATCTGTTCCACCTGTTGCAGACGATAATCGTAGTCATCTTCATCCGCCATCATTTCCACACCAAAGCGGATTCGTGCCACCGGTGTACGCAACTCATGCGACACCGCACGCATCAACTCACGCTGCGCTTCGATCAAACGCTGGATATGATCTGACATATTGTTATAGCTAGACGCCAGTGTAGACATCTCGTCACTGCCTTCCACAGGAAGACGCAATGACATATTACCCGATTTCATTTTGTTTAAGGCATAGCTGACTTCACGCAACTTACGCTGCATCGGAACCAGAAGACCATAAACACCCAGACTCAACACAAAAAGGCTTAATAAGGTAATACCGGTCGCCAACTGGAATGGCATCCAGTTAAACAAGGGTACCGGCCCCATGACCAATACTTGCGAGGTCGAACCAGGAATCGGTGAAATAATTGAAATTGTGGTACCACGAATAGAGGCATTGTCGCGGTATAAAATGATGCTGTGATCCAGACGCAGACGTCCGATTTGCTCGGAGTCTAAAGGTAGATTCTGGACATTTTCGATAGAAACCGGATAAGAAAAATAATCCTGAATACGAGCCAGATATTCTTTTTCCTGACCTGGATAGTAGACCAGATAGTCCAGGATAAAGACTGGTAAGGCCTTCATCTGGCGCTCAGTAATACTGTCGGCCTTAATATAAAGGTAATGACCCGGGTCATCGCGCAGCCCAACCACAATATAGGCAATACCTGATTCGGCGTCCCAACGCACCACCGCTTTTCGTTCGGCAATACGGCGCCCTTCAGCACGGGTAATATCGACCTTACTGGCTTCTACATAATGGATAGGTAATTCCAGCAAATCGGAGGCATCAGAAACCCAATCCATCTTTTGCTGGAGATTTGGCTGGCGTGCGACCCCTTCACTGATGATATACGCCATACCATCAGTCAGGGATTCGCGATATTCTTGCGCACGCTGATAGTTGATAATCTGTACCAACAAATAGCCGAACACCGCCACCAAGACGACAAGGATGACGAGTCCTGCGTATATACGCAAAAATATACTGTGTTTAAACACCTATAATTTATCCTGCTTGTTCAAGCAACAAACCACATTTGCTTAAAGACCATTGGTCTCTTTAACAAAAAGATAACCCTTACTACGTACTGTTTTAATACGCTTCGGATTTTCTGGATCGTCACCGATTTTTGGACGGATACGAGAAATACGCACATCGATTGAACGGTCTTGACCATCATATTCGATACCACGTAAACGCTCGAAAATATCTTCGCGAGAGAGAATACGGCCAGCATTCGATGCAAGCAACCATAACAGGTCATATTCTGCACTGGTAAAATCAACCAGATCGCCATTTAAGGTCACTGAACGGCCGCCATTGTCGATGACCAGATCATCAAATTCGATGCGCTGTGCCACTTCATCTTCAGGCACCTTGTCAGTACGACGCAGCAATGCACGAATACGTGCCAGCAATACACGTGGCTGAACCGGTTTAGCGACATAGTCATCTGCACCCATTTCCAGACCCAAAACCTGATCCATGTCTTCAGTACGCGCAGTCAACATCAAAATCGGTTGATGATAATGTGGACGCACTTCACGGCAAATGGTCAAGCCATCCGCACCTGGCAACATCACATCCAGCACCACCATATCTGGCTGCTCGGCAATAATCCGACGAATGGCACGGTTACCATCCGGCTCTACCCCCACCTCAAGTCCGTTACGAATGAGGTATTCTTGCGTTAAACGGGCAAGACGCTCGTCATCTTCAACAATTAAAATCTTGGGTAACTTTTCTTCTTGGCTCATGTATTGCCCCTTATTTGGTGGATCTACGCTATAGGCGTATCCTTTTGAAATCCAATAGATACGTTTTTAATATGCTTGCAATATACACACGTTTACATTGTAAACAAGATAGCGTTCACCAAACTGATACATCAAGATAGCATTTTGTAATATTTTATCGTGCATTTTTTGGACAATTATGCTTGAAACAGTGGTTTAGATCTGATTTTCGATTTACACAACTATTACATGGACAAAATATGACTGCTTGATTCCGCACTTTTTAGTTATCCACAGTGTTATCTATAAGCACTTTCTTGGGACTTTGTTATGCTATGCCTTGCCTGATAAGGCTTATACAAAAATCAATAAAAATAGCGATATTTTTACAAGGATTAAAGCACAACTTAAGAAAAATATTTAGCTAAATGTCAATATTGATCTACCCTAAATTTTCCCGTATCTTGTGTTCAATTAATTTTAAAACCACTAGGTCTTGTGTTTATTCCTCAAACACTGTGGCATGAATTTTGCCCAGTTCAAACGGTCCATAAACATAAAAATAGATGACAATGGAGCTATGCTAACATGAGCGTAATCACTTCAACTCCTGGTCAACTTCAGGTGATTAAACGCACCGGTGATGTTGCCGCTTTTGATGCAGAAAAAATTTCTGTCGCAATTGGTAAAGCGTTTTTGGCGGTTGAAGGCCAACAAAGCGCTGACTCGAGCCGGATCCATGATCGTATCGAGCAACTGACGGAAATGGTATTAAATACCTTTAAACGTCGTTTACCTTCTGGCGGAACGATTCATATTGAAGAAATTCAAGACCAAGTTGAACTTGCGCTAATGCGTACGGGCGAACAGAAAGTTGCACGCTCTTATGTCATTTACCGTGAACAACGTTCTGAAGCACGTAAACAGTTAGGTGCACATCATCACCCGACCCTGCAAATTACCGATGCTGAAGGCAAACTCAAGCCACTAGATTTAAGTGCTTTAACTGCGCATGTTACTAAAGCAGCAGAAGGCCTTGAAGGGATTGATGTACAAGCCATTGTCGATGAGACTGTGAAAAACTTGTACAACGGCGTAAAAGAGTCTGACATCTCGACCACGATGATGATGGCGACCCGTACCCGTATCGAGCAAGAGCCTAACTATACGTATGTGACTGCACGTTTATTGCGTGATGACCTGGTTGCGACTGGTTTGAAATTCCTGGGTCTACCTGTAGATACAGTTGAAGGCGATGCGCTGGAAACTTACCTGAAAAAAGGGATTGAGCTTGAGCTGCTTTCTCCAGAATTGCTGAACTTTGACCTGGCGAAACTGGCTGCTGCGATTCAACCGGAACGTTCTAACCAGTTTACTTACTTGGGTCTGCAAACCTTATTTGACCGTTACTTCATCCATTCAGATGGTGTGCGTTTCGAACTTCCGCAATTGTTCTTTATGCGTGTTTCTATGGGCTTGTCGCTCAATGAAGAAAACCGTGAAGACCGCGCGATTGAGTTCTATAACTTATTGTCTAGCTTCGATTACATGGCTTCGACGCCTACCCTGTTTAACTCAGGTACGTTACGTCCACAGTTGTCTAGCTGCTACTTAACAACCATTGATGATGATCTGTATGACATTTATGGCGCGATGCGTGATAACGCAATGCTGTCTAAATGGGCAGGTGGTTTAGGTAACGACTGGACACCAGTTCGTGCCTTGAACTCCTACATCAAAGGAACTAACGGTAAGTCGCAAGGTGTAGTTCCGTTCCTGAAAGTAGCGAACGATACTGCTGTTGCGGTTAACCAAGGTGGTAAGCGTAAAGGTGCAGTTTGTGCATACTTAGAAACCTGGCACCTGGACATCGAAGAATTTCTTGAACTGCGTAAGAACACCGGTGATGACCGTCGTCGTACCCATGACATGAACACTGCGAACTGGGTTCCTGACCTGTTCATGCAACGTGTATTCGAAGATGCAGAATGGACTTTATTCACGCCTTCTGAAACGCCTGATCTGCATGATTTGACTGGTGCTGCATTCGCTGAGCGTTATGCACACTACGAAGCGATTGCCAAAGAAACAAACATGTTGCACAAGAAAATCCGTGCAAAAGATTTGTGGCGCAAAATGCTGTCGATGCTGTTTGAAACAGGTCACCCGTGGATCACATTCAAAGACGTATGTAATCTGCGTTCACCACAGCAACACGTAGGCGTGGTTCACTCTTCTAACCTGTGTACAGAAATCACGCTGAACACCAGCAAAGAAGAAATCGCAGTATGTAACCTGGGTTCAATCAACCTGGTACAACACGTTCAAGGTGGTGTTCTTGATCGCGAAAAACTGGCGCGTACAGTTAAAACAGCCGTTCGTATGCTCGACAACGTGATCGACATCAACTACTACGCTGTTCCGCAAGCGCGCAACTCGAACCTGAAACACCGTCCAGTGGGTATGGGTATCATGGGCTTCCAGGATGCACTATACGAAATGAACCTGGCGTATGGTTCTGATGCTGCGGTTGAGTTTGCTGATGAATCGATGGAAGTGATTTCTTACTACGCGATTTCAACATCGAGTGATTTGGCTGTTGAACGTGGTACATACGAAACATTCAAGGGTTCATTGTGGGATCAAGGTATTCTGCCAATCGACTCGCTTGATCTGGTTGCGAAAACTCGTCCAGAACGCATGTTCGAAGTAGACCGCACTCAACGTCTGGACTGGGATACTTTACGTGCCAAAGTTCAAAAAGACGGTATGCGTAACTCGAATGTGATGGCAATTGCTCCGACTGCTACGATTTCAAACATCTGTGGCGTGTCTCAGTCAATCGAGCCAACCTTCCAGAACTTGTATGTGAAATCAAACCTGTCTGGTGAATTCACTGTGATCAACCCGTACCTGGTACGTGCGTTGAAAGAACGTGGTCTTTGGGATGCGGTGATGGTCAACGACCTGAAACACTTCGAAGGTTCTGTTCAGAAGATTTCCCGTATTCCTGAAGAGCTTAAAGCCATTTTCGCGACTGCATTTGAAGTTGATACACGCTGGATCGTGGATGCTGCATCACGTCGTCAAAAATGGATCGATCAGGCTCAGTCTCTTAACCTTTACATCGCTGGTGCAAACGGTAAGAAACTGGACATCACTTACAAGATGGCTTGGTTACGTGGTCTTAAGACGACTTATTACCTTCGTGCATTGGGTGCGACTTCTGCTGAGAAATCAACCATTAACACTGGCGCATTGAACGCAGTTAAACCTGCAACTGTTGCGGCGCCTGTTGTAGCAGCAGCTCCTGTCGTTGAAGCGCAAAAACCTGAAGCTCCTGCAGAGGAAGAAGGTTTTGCTCAAGCGGCGCCAGTGCCAATGGCATGTTCAATTGACAATCCTGATTGTGAAGCTTGTCAATAATCTGACAGGTTTTAAATCCTCCCAGACCCCCCTTTAATAAAGGAGGGAGAAAATCCCCCTTTTCAAAGGGGGACTTAGGGGGATTACGAAATTCAGGCAATAAAAAAGCCCTCTAGCGTCCGTCAAAACTAACTAGAAGGCTTTCAATCTCGAAGTGATACCAAGATGGTCACAACGAGGCTGGCATCACAAAATGCGTGAACGGATTGTATCATCAATTCGAGAAACGAGCCAGTAAGAGTCATCTTGAATTTGTAATGGAGATTATCTCTATGGCTACGAAAAAAGTTTCTCGTGATGCAGGAACTGGTCGTTTCGTAACTGAAGGCTATGCAAAAAAGCATCCTAAAACTACAGTTACTGAAACAATCAAGCCTAGTAAATCATCTAAAAAATGATTTAAACGTGAATCCTAGTTTCGGCTAGGATTCACAAACTAAAAGTAAAAGGAAACCTCAATGCCACATATGACTCATAACTACATGTTAGGACTTGCGGCATTGCTGATTTCCTTTGGTATTACCTTTTATTTACCGATTGCTTATTTCTGGTTCAAAGTTCGCCAGCAGCGTAAGCAAAATAAGTAGTGGGGATCATTGCTCCTGTATAAAACTAGAGCATTCATCGACAAAACTTAATTTTGCTTACACAAATTAAGCGTATAGTAAGACATCTCAGCCAAGCTGAATGTCTCATAAAAGATATAAAGCAACGTAGAGAGAATTGATATGTCTATCCTAAGTTGGGACGATTTCGAAGATGATTCGCAAAAACCGGCTGCACCTGAACAGCAGCCTGCGCCCGTCGAGCCGCAAAAAGCGACTAATTCACAGATGGTATCTGATGCAGGCAACGCATCGCCGGATGTGGCAGCTGCACAACCCCTTAGAGCCACTCAAAACCGAGGATCAAATCCAACCGATTCGCTGGCAAGAGCATCTGCTTCCCTAGAGCAACTTGATGTTGCTCCAGGTCTGGAAGAGCTTGAAATGGGTGCGCAACGTGTACAAGTTGATGACAAGGCAATGATCAACTGTCGTGCTGACTTGAACCAGCTTGTACCGTTCAAATACGAATGGGCTTGGCAGAAGTATCTGGACGGATGTGCAAACCACTGGATGCCGCAAGAAGTCAACATGAACCACGACATCGCGCTGTGGAAGTCTGAAAATGGCTTGACTGAAGATGAACGTACCATCGTGATGCGTTCACTTGGTTTCTTCTCGACTGCAGATTCACTGGTTGCAAACAATCTGGTACTGGCGATTTACCGTCATATTACCAACCCTGAATGCCGTCAGTACATCTTGCGTCAAGCGTTTGAAGAAGCAATTCATACGCACGCTTACCAGTACTGTATCGAGTCGCTAGGTATGGATGAAGGCGAAGTCTTCAACATGTACCGTGAAGTACCGTCAGTGGCACGTAAGGCAGCGTGGGGCCTGAAATATACTCAGTCTTTAAGTGATCCTACTTTCAAAACTGGTACCCCTGAAAACGACCAAATCCTGCTTCGCAACCTGATCGCGTTCTATTGTGTACTTGAAGGTATCTTCTTCTACTGTGGTTTCAGCCAGATCCTGTCGATGGGCCGTCGTAACAAGATGAATGGTGTTGCCGAGCAATTCCAGTACATCCTGCGTGATGAGTCAATGCACCTGAACTTTGGTATCGATATGATCAACCAGATCAAGATCGAAAACCCGGGTTTATGGACCACTGAATTCCAGGAAGAAATCATCCAGATGATTCTTGAAGGCACGATGCTGGAAATCGAATATGCACGTGACACCATGCCACGCGGTGTACTTGGCATGAACGCTGGCATGATGGAAGAATACCTGAAGTTCATTGCTAACCGTCGTCTGGCGCAGTTAGGCTTGCCTGAACAGTTCGCTGGTGTGAATAACCCGTTCCAGTGGATGTCAGAGATGATGGACTTGCGTAAAGAGAAGAATTTCTTCGAGACGCGCGTAACAGATTACCAAACTGGCGGTGCGTTAAGCTGGTAAGGTTTAGCTTAAAATGACACAATATCTGTCATTTTAACTTTTAAAAAAAAGCCACCCTCGCGGTGGCTTTTTTCATGATCTGATTGATCTGCTTAAATTCTGAGATTTATTTCAACCACTTCCCTGCTTCATCAATAATCATTTCCCCGTCTTCCTTGCTAAAAGCTGCGCGCTGGGGAGCCGAAAGAATATCTAGAACAACTTCTGATGGAGGAAATTTACAAGTTCACCCTCATCACCCGCAGTCAGTCTGCTGATCCCACGGATCGATATTCTAAACGAATCGAAAGTGCCGAGGAATTATCGAAACGGGTGAATCAACAAAAGATCTAGTTTTATCTCAAATCATCTGATCAACTTTTCAAAACTTAAATATTAAAAAATCCCACTCAGGAAGCGGGATTTTGTTTTTTGAAAATTTAACAGCCCTAAATCATTTCAATTAAAATTCTTTTGTCACACTCAGACCAGCGCTCCAGTTCCGCCCTTCTGCCGGCTCATAATAACGTCCTTCTGGTCTACTACTTTCATTAACAATCACCGAACCAGAATAATCTTTATCAAACAGGTTATCGACACGCGCAAAAGTATTCACCGCCCAATCTTGCATTTTCCAGTGATAACCTACATTGGCACCAGCGACTGTGTAGCTTGGCGCATATTCAGTATTGGTATCATTGACATAAATACGATCTGAGTAACGCACGTCTAAACCCGCACTCAAACCATTTTCAGGTTTCCAGCCTAAACTTAAAAATGCCTGATTTTTGGCAATCCCCGGAATATAGTTTCCTGATTCAACTCTCGACACTGCAATACTGCCATTCTGATTTAAAATTTCAGGAATATCTGCATCAAAAGTTGCATCTATATAGCTATAGCTGGCTTGAGCAGTGAGATCACGCCAAAGGTTTTTGTTCCAGGAGAGTTCAACACCTTCTCTTAAAGTTTTATCGGCATTACGGAAAGTAGAGCGACCATTATCATTTTCTGCAGAGACAATATCATTCTCAGTTTGGGTTTGGAAAATAGCAACAGTAAAATCACCTAATGTACTTACAGACTTTAATCCCATCTCATAGGTTTCACTTTCTGCTGCTTTTAAACTGAAGCTACGGTTTTCTGCAGTATTTGCAGGATAAGACATTTCGGTAAAGGTCGGTGTTTCAAAGCCTTGTGCATAACTGGCATAAGTCATCAGCTCAGGTAAAATCTGCCAGCTTAAGGCCATGGATGGCAATAATTTCTGATAATCGGTTTTACCTGAATTATCGCCATTCGCAAGAAACTTGTCTTTAGATTTGAAATGTACATTGCTATAGCGCAGGCCGGCATCCAATGTCCAATCGGGAGCAAAGTGATAAGAAGCTTGCAAATACGGATCTAAATTCCATAGGGTATTGTCTTCATCACGGCGTAGTTTACCTTTTACACCAAATTGCGTATCACCGATAAAGTTTTCATAGCCATAACGTTCTTCAGTCATACCGTCAATCGCTACACCAGCAATGAGTTTTAAGTTTGGTAAGACTTCTTTGCCTGTCCAACGAAAGTCTGTGCCGTAGAAATTACGATCAAAATCAATGACACCACCTGCATGATTTGCACCAACTTGTGAGGTATTTGGCGTTGATTGATATTGCGTTACAGAACGCTGTCCAGCATATGCCATAGCGTACAGTTCATGCTGATCATTGATCGGCTTATTCCATGTTAAGCCAGTTTGCACCTGCTCAATTTCTTTACGAGCATTGTATTTGGTGACATTACCAACCACTTGCTTCGGATTGGCTTCCCATTGTGGACGAGTTAAACCACCTGGATCATCTGCTTCAATTTTGACGTAGTTATTGACCCAGTTAATTTTACTACCATCTTCCAGATCCCAAGTCAGCTTGGCATTATTCAGAACTTTATGTGCACTGCTGTTGTCACGGTAACCATTGGTATCAAAATAAGACGAGCTAATGACATAGCTTGGCTCTGAAGCATTCTCTGAACCGCCTTGCAAAACCAGCTTGGTCTGCCCTTTATTCTGGCTCCCTGCAGAATGCCCCAGTTCAATTGAGTCAGCGCCTTGCCCCTCTCGCGTGGTGGTTAAAATCGTCCCCCCGGAAGAGTTGCCATACAGCGAGGAAAATCCACCACCTAAAACCTCAATATGGTCCAGACTGTTCAAATCAATATTCGAGGTTTGTCCCTGCCCATCCGGCATCGTTGCAGGGATTCCATCCACATATAAACGCACACCACGCACACCGAAACTGGAGCGTGCGCCAAAGCCTCGCATCGAAATTTGCAGGTCCTGGGCATAGTTTTCACGATTATTTAACTGTAATCCTGGAACACCTTTTAATGTTTCCGAAAGGTTCACATTCATGCTGTTATCTTGTTCTTGATTCAGATAATACACTGACGCCGGTGTGGTCAATCGCTCCCGATCGGTACGGGTCGCTTGAATGACAATCGTGTCTAACCTTTGGACTTCTTGTGTGTCATTTTCTGCATAAATATTCTGACCTGCGCAAGCAATCAGGCAGGACAAGGTCGATCTCACAAATGGAAGTTTCGGGCTTTGATACATAAATGACAGGCCTTATTTGAAAGTGGTTTAATGCGGCAAATACCTTATCGAGATGGCGTACATCTCATGATTCAATTCATTTTGTTTTAAACATCGATACCAAATAAATGTACTGATTCGATGACATATAGTTCGCTCAATGGATAGAAAAACTTTGAGCTTAAAATTCTGTGTTCGGTAAATTCAGACTTGATTAATCCTTTATCTGAATAGCACTGAAAATCAGCCATATACAAAGAATATTATTTTAATGTGATCTGAATGAAATTGATCTTTCAGCAACAAATCAACATCATTTCTCTGTGTCCTTAAAACTCGATGTAGGCATTCAACAATACATAATAAAAAAGCCTGACGAATCAGGCTTCTTCATACTTAATTAGAGGTTCAACTATTTATTGTCTGGCAAGGCATAAGCCACCAGAGAGTCGCCCATTTTGGTGCCAAAGGAACCATGACCACCGGCCATAATGACCACATACTGCTTGCCATTGGCTTCATAGGTCATTGGTGTAGCCTGACCACCTGCAGGTAGACGACCTTTCCACAATTCATCACCGTTGTTCACGTTAATGGCACGGATGTAGTTATCTTGAGTTCCACCCACAAACATCACGTTGCCCGCAGTTGAAATAGGTCCACCCAGCATCGGCACACCCATTTTGAATGGCGGCAATGGAATGCCTGGCATACTGTCACGAATGGTACCGATACGGCGTTTCCAGGCCACTTCATGAGTATTTAAGTCCACACCTGCAACAAAGCCCCATGATGGCTGTTTACACGGCAGCCCAAACGGAGACAGGAACGCACTGATTTCAACGCCATAAGGCACGCCATACATCGGTTGAACGCCGGCTTCTGTGCCTGCACCTTTAGCCGTCTTAGGACGGTTCGGATCTTGAGGAATCAGTTTTGATACAAATGGCAGGCCAATCGGGTTGGTCAGTGCAATTTGACGGTCCGGATTCACCGACATACCGCCCCATTCAAACACACCCAGGTTACCCGGGAAGACCAGCGTCCCATTTTCAGAAGGTGGGGTATAAATGCCATCGTAATTCAATTTGTGGAACGCAACACGGCAGACCAACTGGTCGAACATGGTCGCACCCCACATCTGTTTATCGGTCAATTTCTCTTGTGGCGCCAGATTAAAATCAGAGAACGGTTGAGTTTTAGAATAGAACTCGCCTTTGGTTTGAGGTCCACGCTTCACAGATTGCGGTACCGGTTTCTCGGTAATCGGTACAATGGCTTTACCATTACGACGATCCAGCACAAAAGCATTCCCGGTTTTGGTCAAGACATAAATAGCCGGAATCATATTCCCGTTTTTATCTTTGATCTCGGTCAATGTCGGCTGTGAAGGTACGTCCATATCCCACAAATCGTGATGGGTAGTCTGGAAGTTCCATACCAGTTTGCCGGTCGTCGCATTCAAGGCCAGCATCGAGTTGGCATAACGCTCGTCCAGCTCAGTCCGGTGACCACCATAAATATCCGGTGTACCGACACCCGTTGGTACGTAGACGATATCCAGCTCTGCATCATAGGCCAAAGGTGCCCATGCATTAGGTGAATTATGTACAAATTTTTGACCCGGTGCAGGAATCAAATTCGGATCTTCAGCGCCTGTGTCAAATACCCAAAGCAGTTCACCGGTATTCACGTCATAACCACGGATCACACCCGATGGTTCTTCAGTTGAATAGTTGTCGGTAGTTGAACCCGCAATAATAATGGTGGTGCCGGTTACTACAGGCGGTGAGGTTGGAATATAACCGCCCGGATATGGGAATGGCATATCTTTTTGCAGATCGACTTCGCCATTTTTACCAAAGTCAGAGCAGACTTTACCGGTGGTCGCATTGACCGCAACCAGACGCCCATCATTGACCGGTAAAATCACTTTTTGTGGACATTCAGCCGATGTGGTTTTCTTCGCAGCGAGACTGCTTTCAAAACCTACCGTATTGTTGACATCATAATAAGATACACCACGGCAGGTTAAATGCTGATAGGTATGATCAGCTTTTAATTTCGGATCATAGGTCCATTTCGCCTTACCAGTTGCCGGATCAAGCGCAGTCAATTTCTGGTGAGTGGTACAGATGTACATGTTGTCACCCACCTTGATTGGGGTAACCTGATTGGTGGTTTCACCCGAGTCATTTTCAGTCTTGAATTCGCCCGTGTGATATTCCCAAGCCACCTGCAAATCTTTGACATTTTCAGTATTAATCTGCTTTAAGGGTGAATAACGCAAACCGGACTGGGTACGGCCATAAGCCGGCCAGTCTTCATCTGCCACACCGGGAATTGGCTGGTGGGTTGCAGGCTGCTGGGATTTTAATTCACCGCGAATTTCTTGCGGGTCATTAAATACAGCATAAATCATGACAGCGATGGTAATAGCCAGTGAACCACCCAGGGCAATTTTCGCACCTTTGCTTTGATCAAAACCGCGTGTTACTGCCGGAATCAGCAGGGCCAGACCAAACAACCCTAAAATATCTAAACGCGGCGCGAGTGCAAAGAAATCTGAACCGACTTCCCACAGCCCCCACACCACTGTCGCCAAAACGAATACGGCATAAACCAGAAGTGCAGCACTTTTTCGTTTATACAAGAGAACTGCGGTCGCAATAAAGAGAATACCTGCAATGATGTAGTACCAAGACCCACCCAGCACTGCAAGATAAATCCCTCCAATCAGCAGTCCTATACCGAAAACAGCGGCAATGACCGCTAAAATCGTTTTCAGTACCGAACCTGATGATGAAGTATTCATATTGAACACCTATAAAAGTTTTTTTGAAAGTCCATGCACATGACAGGCATGAGCACCCTTATTGTTAAATTCTGAGTTATAAATACATCAATGTCTTAAGCAGGCATTGCCCATTACTGCAACAAAGTACCTAGAGATTCAATAGTGTATTTGCAACTAAAAACTATGTTTTAAAATGACGTATTAAACTTGATTCCGCCCACCCATACATTTTCACCGTCTTTGTCCGCACCGACGTGACGCACATATTGCACATTCGGGCGAATAGTGAGCCAGTTGGTGGCATGTAAGCCATAATAAATTTCTGCATCGATTTCTTGATGATGGTCAGTACTGACATCGTCATTCATGTTGATGCGTGCAATACCAAATGCGATTTCATCTTGAGGGCGTGAATCCATTGCACCCTTATAAACCAGTCCAATATTTTGCATATCGCTGACGGTATTGGTTTTGGAGTCATGCACTGTCGCATTTATAAAGCCGGTCAAACCACGCGAAGTATCTCCGTCATGTGCAGTCAATTGTTGCTTGGCAACGATCCAGCCACCGTGGTGGTGATCTGTTTGATCTGGATTGGAAATGACTTCAGCATCCGCTGTACTGTAGTAATAACCGGCACGATATTCACCCGGTAGTTTCTGTTCACCCAGTTTAGGCGTCCAAACCACTTCT
This sequence comes from Acinetobacter sp. L-24, assembly GCF_056857555.1. The sequence continues at coordinate 397,144 of NZ_JBSXNI010000044.1, forward strand.
GCAGGAAGCATTGCCCCTTTAGAACCATCCGTACTCAGATTAAACCCTTTACCACGTTCCAGATTCTCAGGGTTGTACTCATAAGCACCGACTTGGGCATAAAATTCAGGGTTAATATTGTATTTGACCCGTGCAGCCCATTGGCTTACCGGCCAGTTGTACCACTGATCACCGACCCAGTTCCCGACTTGTGAACCGCATAGGGCCAGATTCTGAAAATCGCAGTCAAAACTATTGAAGTCTTCACCCTCACCGAAGCGCCCGACTTTCACATCCAGTTTTTGTTCCAGGAATTTTTTCTTGATCCATAAATCAGTCAGACGCCAGGTTTGACCACGGCCCCAGACTTCTTGCACTGAACTTAAATGGCCATTTAAAGCAGCAGCGCTTTGAGACAGTGACTGACCGTTACGCTGAGTGACAGTAATTTGCGCTTCAGTATCTTGCCAGCCTGCAATTTTTGCCAGATCCAGATGTGCCCCAAAAACAAACTGGTCCGCATATTCAGTTCTATGGCTTGAAGATCTTTGTGCATCGATCAAGCTTGCCATTTCACCGGTATAACCAAAACTGAAATCATAGCCCTGATTTTGGAGTGCTGTACGTTGCCCGTTCCAGTCACCGAGCATCCACGGGCTTTCCGAACTGAAAGCAGCTTCAGCATGCACAGTGGTCGTGGTTAAGATGAAAGAGGCACAGCAAAGGTAAAAGGCCTTCGATAATGGGGAGAGATACATTGAATGTGACACCTTCATCACCATATGAAGCTTTTTATTGTACGCCTGTTGATTTTAAAAAATTGTTACCAATAGATAAAAAGTATGAACAAAATGTTATATTTATTAGTATTATTATATACTTTTTGTAAATTTTAAATTTATAAGTATTTGTTTATCATTATATTAAATTTAATAACATCAAACCATAGCTCCAAAGAACAATTTGATATTCATCAGATAGATTTAGCTTTAATTTCTTATAAAAGACTCAGAGATAAATCAGCTCCATTACTATTTAATTTTCTTCATTTCAAATCATGCAACGCTACATTTTTTGTTGATTGAATACTGAATCACTATTGCGATAAGGCTTTTAAAAACATGAAAAAATTATTGTCATTTCACCATAAACTTTTAAAAATTAGATTATGCTAAAGTTATTCTGATAAGAAATTGCGTCGCTTTAAAACAATAATCTAGCTTAATAGACGAGAACAAGCATGAAAGGTTCAATCCTTGATTTTTCTATTCAACACAATACCGGTTTTATCTCGGGGGATGATAATCAGCGCTATAGCTTTAATGGCGCAGACTGGCGTAGTGAGCGTCCACCTTCACGCGGTGATCGGGTCGATTTTATCGTCAATACCGCGGGTGAAGCATCTGAGGTTTATCTGGCCTTAGGCAGTTCTATTTATCTGGGAGAAAAAATTTCCAGTCAGCTTGGCAAATATTCAAATCTGGATCAAGCCGAGGAAAATTACAGCAGCATTGACTGGTTTGTAAAATGTCTGACCAACTATGCAAACTTTTCCGGCCGTGCACGCCGTAAAGAATTTTGGTTCTTTATGCTGTTTTGTGTAATTTTAGGCATTGTTGCTGAGGTAATTGATACAGTTTTAGGCACTAAACCGCTGGTGAATAGCCTGCTTAATCTGGCACTTCTAGTCCCAAGTCTGGCCGTTGGCGCGCGTCGCTTGCATGATGTAGGACGCTCTGGTTGGTGGCAATTACTGACGCTTACCGTGATTGGCATACTGGTACTGATCTGGTGGTGGGCAACTGAAACCAAGCAACAAAACAATGAGTATGGTGCTCCTGCCAAATAACCGAACCTTACAAATCCCGTCTTGATGCGGGATTTGTTTATCGATTATTTAATGACTAAATATCAGCAAAATCAGACTTTCTCCATGCTGCAAGATCAATTAGTGAAATTTCCAGATGCTGTATGGGTGCAAATCTATAAAGATAAAATGCAGCTGATGAATATAGATGGCACGATTACGCATACCCTGCTACCCGATGTGCCCTATGCCCATCCGCGGAGTATTATTGCCGACTTTGATGCAGCCGCGGTGACGCTGAAACGGCTGTTACCATCGTCAATGATGAAGAAACTATTTAGCTCTATAGCACTGCTGCAAATTATGGATCTGCCTGAAGACGGTTTAACCGAAGTTGAAAAGCGTGCGTTACTCGAACTCGGTTATGAAAGTAGCGTGCAAAATGTCATCCTGTTTGACCATGCAGGAAATGCTCTGACCAAAGCCAGAGTTCCCCCCCAACATCGAATGACGATCATCAACATTTTACTGGTGATCATCATTATGGTGGTGCTGGCATCGACCTGGTTTTTGACGCTTTAAATGTTCATCCAAGAGCAAAAATCCCGCACGCTGCGGGATTTTTATTGAGATAACAATCTAATAAGAGAGTTGATCTGTATAGATGTAGCAGCTTATAGACAAAATATCTCTAAAAATCAGCTCAAATAAAATAAGCAAAAATTAGGGTTTATTTAAAATAATCTAGCAACTGATTAAAGCGGTCAATTTTATATTTAGGTTGTGCCACTTCTAACTCTTCCTGACTGCCATAACCATAACTTACCGCTATAGTCTCAATACCATTGTGACGGGCGCCAAAAATGTCATGCTCACGGTCACCGACCATCATGCATTGATCGGCCTGTAACTGTTGCTGCGCTAAAATATACTGAATCAGCTCGGCTTTATTGGTTCGGTCACCATTCAGCTCACTGCCATAAACGTCGGTAAAATACTGGGCCAGATCAAAATGTTCCAGAATCTGTTTGGCATACACTGTCGGTTTTGCTGTAGCGACAAACAAGCGATAACCACGGCGTTTCAGTTCTGCCAGCGTTTCTGCTACACCCTCAAAAACATGATTTTCATAGAGACCCTTGACTGCAAAGCGCTCCCGATAACCCATTAAGGCCTGCTCAGCCAGCACATGATCGGCTTCAACATTTAAAATTTTGGCTAGTGAGGCTTTTAAAGGAGGACCAATAATCCAGTCGATATTGATCTCGTCACTAATCGGATGACCAATTTTTTCCAGACCATAGCGTGCAGACGTCGTAATCCCCACTTTCGGATCGGTTAATGTCCCATCCAGATCAATTAAAATATTCTTAATCACCGCCTATCCCCTCTCATCAGCACCGATATAAATTAATATCGAGAGTTCATTCAAATTTGCCTATACTAATGCAATTTTAGTGAATGAAGGACATCATTTTGCGCCCTACCGTACTTTGCTTTTCCGGTTTAGACCCTTCAGGTGGAGCCGGCCTTCAAGCAGATATTGAAGCTATTGGTCAAAGTGGTGCACATGCGGCAATTGCCTGCACAGCCCTCACTATTCAAAATTCACAGCAGGTTTTTGGTTTCGAAGCCACTTCCAGAGAATTGCTGTTGGCACAGGCCAATGCGGTGGTCAATGACCTGCCCATTCGTTGCGTAAAATCTGGCATGTTAGGCACCACAGACAATATCGTGGCTCTGGCCGAGTTTCTGACTGTACATCCAGATTATCTGTATGTGCTGGATCCGGTTTTGGTCGCCAATAGTGGCGGCTCGCTGGGTAATCAGGAAACGCTGGTCAAAGCATTTACCCAGCTGATTCCATTGGCCACCATTTTAACGCCAAATACGGTTGAACTGCGTGCCCTGACGGGTGAGCAAGACCTCAAACTGGCCACTCAAAAATTGTTTAAAATGGGTGCACAGGCTGTTTTAGTCAAAGGGGGGCATGAAGATACGCCTGATTATATCCAGAACAGCCTGTATATCGCAGGTGAGCTGGTCAACGAAACTCGCTGTCCACGTCTGCCAGGTGAATATCATGGTTCTGGTTGTTCATTGGCTAGTTTCATTGCCGGACGTCTGGCCATGGGTGATCAGTTGAAAACCGCGGTACAGCATGCTGAAACCTGGTTATTTGGGGTATTAAAAAATGCTGAAATTCCTGTTCCGAATGGCCAAAGAATTCCAAAGCGTTTTTAAGGTCACACCTCTTAAAATCAAAACTAAAAAAAGCCTGAGTCATTCAGGCTTTTTTATCGCTGCTATTTTATAAACAATACTATTTGGCCTGATAAATGACTTTGCTTACGTAGGTCGGTAAATTCCAAGTACCACCGGCGAAGCCTTTACATTGCACGGTCAGACTACTGAAGCTTTTGACAAATTTCTTGCCATTCCAGGCCCATTCGTCCTGACTCAGACAATCACCCAAACCACGTACTTTATGCCCAGAAAATATCTGGCCTTGGCTAAATGTTTCTCCCGAGGTCGTCACCAACTGTTTAAATTGCTTGTTTCGATCCATCAGCCAGAAGCCACTACCCATATTATAAGCCCCACGCCAGCATGGAATCTGAATCAGTTGATTCTGGGCATTAATGGGATAAATGGTCATAACATCATCATCCAGAAAACGCTGGCTAAACAGCAAATCACATTGATCTTCCTTGGTGGTGGCTTGCAGTTTTCGAATCATCTGCTGACTTGTTGCCGTATTCAGTTTTGCTTGAGTGACTTTGCCTGACTGATATTTTGGTATCTGAATTTTCGGTATCGCTGCAGCTTTGAGCACCGCCTGATTGGATTTTTTCCCCGGCCTGATCAAGGCTGAGGGCGTAGAAAGTCGACGCTGAAATTCATCCATCTTGAGTAAAACGGCACTGGCACCGGAAGTGGACAGGTTCCAGCGTGATTGGGTATTCTTAAATACAACCGGAGCTGTTCCCTGTACAGCTTTTAGCAAGGCTCGCGTTTGATCAGTACTGAGTTGCCCTATTCCCTCCCGATTCAGACCAATCACACCATAAGGTGTGCTGGCAATTTGTAGCTGAAGCTGTCGTGTAGGTGTGGCAGCAGCTAAGGGTAAAATCTGGACTTGGGCTTTGATACTACTGTTTGCACCCGCAGCACGCTCTAGTAGCACCGAAACCGGCTGATCAATATCTTGATCCGATTGATAACCGGCAGCGCGGCAGGTGCCGGTATTATCACAGGAAATTTCCCAGTCTTTATGTAAAAAATGCAGTCCCTGAATAGCAGCCAGACTCCATGAACTGATACTGGCTAGACCAAATGTGATACTCATGATTTTGATGTTGTAGATCCATTTTTGTTTCATCATTTAGTCCTTATTTAAAACGCTTGCCGAGGTAGCAGGCTGCATCTGCTCAATCTGCTTCTGTTTATCTTTTTTCTTGCGCTCATTGCTCAGGGTCGCCATTAAATCCTGCGCCAAAGCCTTAAGCAGAATCATATCTTCGGCCTGCATCTGTCTCGGTTGTTTATCCAGCAGACATAGACTCCCAAGCGCAATTCCATTTTTATCTTTTAAAGGCACACCAGCATAAAAACGGATATGATGCTGTCTTAATTCTGACAGATGTGGAAAGCGCGGGTCACGCTGCAAGTCTTCTATCACCAAAGGCTCATTCTGATAGAGCAAATGGGTGCAGACTGAATCCTTGCACATTTGTCGGGTTGCAACAGGCTCCTGAGTAAAAGGACTGATTGGAATATACATTTCGTGCTGATTCAGCCAGGAAATTTGTGCGTAATCAACGTCAAAGGCTTGACGGGCTTCTTCAATATATTGTTTATAAAGGATCTGATGACGGTGATCTAATAATCCCAACTCATTTAAAGCCTGCTGCCGTTCTTTTTCATTCTTGATCTCCAGATTCTCAAACCAGCTTTCGCCTTCATTCAAGGTATAAGTTTCGACAGTCAGAATCAGATCATCGACATTATTGACCAGTGCTTCCAGCTCAAAACGTTGTTGCAGTTCATCCAGAAGCTCCAGCTGCATCACACTCCAAGTCGCAAAAATGATTTTCATCTCAGGATATTGCTGCGCCAGTCTATATTTCAGCAACCGAATCTGTGCCGCAGGCGCATGATGAAAAATAGACACACATAAAATCTTGATCGAAGCTGGTAATACAATACCCTTTCCTGATTCACTCGATTGAATCAGCACATCCAGATCATTTCGGGCAGCAATATTTTTGAGATTCAGCGCGTGTGCCAACATGGCAGAAATCTGGGTGTCAATTTCCCAACGTGCACCAACGCAATAGACTTCGGGCTGCTCGGCACTCATCTTACTCGGATAGGCTTTTTGAAACGCATGATTAAAGGACTGCAAGCCCTGATAAAGACGCAACCGGTGTTCGGCAGTAACATCAGTATCATGCCCTTGAGAATAAATCCGAATGGCTGGAATGGCTACTTCGCCATAGAACATCTGTACACGACGGGCCACTTCCTCTGCACTGGGCTTTTTCGGTAATTGCGCACAGATGTAATCATTGGCTACCTGCATTGCATCATTGACTTCATCAGCCACCAGTCGCTGGTAAAAGCGTTCGGAGGGTGACAATACTGGCGTACTGCCAAGCAAGGTTTTGACAAAACCCAGTGCCGGTACATAATTGGACAAAACCAGCAGGCAGGCAGTCAAAGGCGTCGACAAGATCAGCCCTACCGGTCCCCAGAGGGTGGTCCAGAACGTAGCAGCCAGAATAATTGCCAAGGTAGACAGGCCGGTACTTTCCCCATAGAGCCACGGTTCAATCACGTTATTGCTGATCAGTTCCAGCACCAGAATCAAGCCCACAGTCCAGAGCACCATGTCCCAGCCCGGATCAACGGCGAAAGCCAGCGTAATCGGGAAAATAGCTGAAACGATCGGGCCAACATAGGGTACAAAACGCATAACCACCGCAACCAGCCCCCACATAATCGCTGCCGGCACGCCAATCAATAACAGCCCAATCGCCATGGGAATGCCATAAGTGACATTGACCAGCAGCTGCATGCGCAAATAGGTCCCGATACTTTTGCCGGCATCATCCAGCGCATCGGTGCCGATATTCAGATTACCGCCCAAGAGTTTCAGAAAGCGGTCATGCAGGTCTTTGCCATTGAATAAAATTAATACCATAAACAGAAACACAATCCCTATAATCGCCAGTGGATTCAGGATTTTATTCAGCCAGTCCAGCGCAGCCTCTTCACTCGTTGGTTCCAAACCGACCACTTTGACATTCTGCACATTCGGGTCTTCTGTTTCCTGTTCGGGTGTGTCTATCGAATCTTCGACTGTGTCAAAGGTCTGGATCGCCCCATCCCACATACTCGGTCCCTGACGATAGTTTTCGAGCATTTTCAGTTTTTGCTGGATGGTGTCTTGATATTGCGGCAGTTCCTGACTTAGCTTACCGAGTTGCACCCCCAGATAAGTCGCTGTGCCGCCCAGAAAGGACAAGGTCAGGCACATGACCAGGCCAATCGCCGCCCATTGGGGACAGCCCCAGCGCTTTAAACGGGAAACCAGAGGAGAAAGTAAAAATGCCAGCAGAATGGCCAAAGCCAGCGGAATAAAAATATCCCGGCCGAAATACAACGCCGTCATGACTACAGCAGCAATTACAAAGCCTGCCATCATTCTGAGCGCATGTTGGGTGCGCTGCCGCTCGGACTGATCTGGCATCAATACTTCAGTCTGTTGTTGCAGGTTGGCCTGTCTTGGTTTTACTTGACTGTTCTTGTTGTTATCCACCTGAAAAGTCCTAAAATATTATTCCTTCAACATAATTTAGGACTTTCTATATTTTTGTTACAAAGGTATTCCTGTAATCATTTGCAAAGATATTTCACTTAAATCTTTTCAGGTAAATAGATTAACTCACGCTTTTGATCCGGCGCATTTTCCGGGTTTCGAGTTGCACAGGGACTGAAGTATGTTGATGTAACAATTGCCACTTGCCCTGCTGCTTGCTCAGGCACATGCTGACCCGACACCAGCCCAACTGGAAAATCGGTTCAATCACCGCATAATTCACCCGGACATAACCATCGACTACAGCCAGATCAGAAGTGACATGAATATTAAGGTCTTGGCGTTCGATGCGTATGCCTTCCGGTATAAATGCCCGATATTGCTGCCAGAGTGCCTGATAGGCTTCTACACCTTTCACTTCCATACTGACATCGACCAGACGGATATCGGGTCGGCATAATTGAACAATATCCTGAATTTCAAGTCTGGCTACGGCATTATCCCACTCCTGAAGAAATGCCATGACTTCCTGAGCCAATTTTTCATCCCCAAAAACCTGCATAAAATTTCCTTCAACCGGACAAGTCAGACCTGAAATCTGGGATTCAATCAACTCACCGGATTTCTGATCTTTTTGTTCTTATTATTATGCCTATGCTAAAGCGTTATTCTCGCTTTGCTCTTCCCACTGCCGGATTGGATACAGCTCACCTGAAGATTATTTTTTAAATTATTTTTATTTTAATCAGGATGAATATGCTGTTTCTAGATTGGATGATTCAAAAATCAGCAGCGATTAAAAGTTACTTTAGAACTTTTATCGCATGCCTGTAAATGACATAAAGCGTCATTTAAAAATAGAAATAATTTTAGATCTGAATAAAATAGCGAGCTGTTACAGACCAAGTCGATCTGTTTATAAATTTCGTATGGCATTAATAAAGTTTCAAGGCATTTGATCCATGTCATCTCAGCAAATAAAAGCCATCATTCAGATAACAGCTTTACGATAAGTCTGCTTTGGCATTTCAATGATTTCGACACAAAGCTGTATTTTTAATTCAGGTTGTGGCGCAATATATTGCTGCATGACGTCGAGCACCAATTCGGAAATCGCCTGACGAACTTCGACACTGCGCCCACTCAACAGTGAAACTTTGGCATGCACATAGGCCTGATCTGTAACAGCATTCAGTCCAATCACATAATCCCGCTGCATAATCGCACGACTTTTTAAATCATTGGGATCAGTGACATGGCCGGTGTTAAAAAGTGCCTGATGGATCGCGACCAATAAAGGTTTGATCTCGATATGTTGCAGATTGTCAGAATATTCCAGATGCAGGTGCGGCATTAAAGGGATCTCAAATCGAAATGTGAGGATCAGAGCGGCAGGAAAATAATCAGCCCAGAATTTCAGTAATAATGAGAATAATACGATACATCAACCGTATTATTCTCTCGTCAGAATTTTAGTCTAGGGCTAAATTTAAGCTTTCTTTACATATTCTGATTTCAGTTTCATCGGGCCGATTCCCTCGATTTTACAATCAATATCATGCCCATCGGCAGCATCAGGCAGCAAACGGATATTTTTTACCTTGGTGCCCACTTTCACCACTGAAGATGAACCTTTGATTTTCAGGTCTTTAATCACCGTTACGCTATCACCGTCCGCCAGCACATTGCCGTTGGCATCCTTAATGATCACTTGTTCTTCAGTGACTTCACCTTCTTTCCACTCGTGTTCGCATTCAGGACAGATCAGTAGATCGCCATCTGCATAAGTATATTCAGATTGACATTTTGGACAGTTTGGCAGATCCATAAGAACCTCGAAAAAAAGAGAAAAATAAAATAAATGAAACAAATAAGCGCACAGTATAGCATCTTTGTCTGGAGCACTCATGGATAGGACATTGGGATGAAACCTACACAGGAGATCGAAGGAATTAATTGTCTGCAATCTGGGGATTAACCAGCAAAGATAGGAGTTGCAGTGATTCCTGCCAGCTCAAATGACACACCGCTGGCGGCACCACATCCGGATAACCCACCTGAATAATATGCAAACCGGTACCGATTGACACTTTTTCAAAGATGATCGTCACCTCTATTTCACCCTGCAATTCCGGGGTAGAGAACTGATCGGTATAGCGCAGCAGCTGATTGGGAATGACCTCATGATAAATGCCATGAAAATGATGCTGGGTCCCGGTAGAAAAATTGGTAAAGGTGGTTTTATAGCTGCCGCCGGGTTTGACTTCCGCATGTTCTACTTTGGCAATAAAGCCATGTGGTGCCAGCCATTTGGCCAGTGCATCCGGATGCACAAAGGCACGATACACCCGCTCCGGTGGTGCACTGAACACACGATGCATTTTTAAGGTGTAACTCATTTTTTCTTGTCCTTTGTTCTTATTATTTTTTATTGCGGGATATTCCCTACATTTATTGTGACTAAATCATCAGCCTGAGTTAAGTACTCATTTGAGTTATTTTATCCAGTTTTGAGCTGGCTATATATAATGAGTATGTATCTATACTCAAGCTCAAATCTTCGTATAGCAATTAAATAGAGCAATAAAAAAACCCGGCAGCACCGGGTCTCTTACTTTAAATCATTTAAATACAAGCATGATCAGCTACTACGCAGGCTGCTCTCTTCGTCATCCAGCTCATCATCATAGACATAGGCCATGCAGCCCCAGCCATCATATTCGCCCTGAAATTGTGCAGCGATTTTGCTGAACCATTGTTCCAGATCCACGATATCTTCGTAGGCAGGCTCCATATATACATAAATCGTGATAATCCATTCCAGGGTATCGCTTTCTTCGTCCTGAAACAGGCTAATTTTTTGCTCTTCTTTTAATAGATGCAAGGCACAGCGATCTGCCTGCGCTTCATCCGCAAAGGCAATCGAAAATTCAATTTCGTGCGCTTCTTGCAAGTCGTCGCCATCCTGATGCATTTGCCACAGTACATTGCCATTTTCATCGTCAGGGAATTGATTGTAATCACGTGACATAGAAGTATCCTTATTATGATGCTGTTTTATTCTGCATTTAAGATTAGCTGATTTTTGTACAATTATCGAGATACAGACAAAAAATATTATCTTTTAACCATAAATAAACATATGATTTTTATAAATATAAAAATAAGTAAGGGGATCAATATATTCAAGATTCCTCAAGGCCAAAAATCCTGAAAAATATCAGGATTTAAACCAACTTATAGCATTCAGAATACTCTGGTAAAAATCTTCTAGACCTATGAATGTCATGATCTACGCGATGTGTGGATGCAGATGGTCTTGTTTCAGTTGCAAAAGCAGCGCAGCAAACTTGAGTTCCTCTAGACGCAGATCAAGATAGGATTCCCGAATCATCGCCTGACTCAGTGCCTGCCCGGTATAATTCAGCAAGACATAATCATCCTTTAAGGCTTGCAGCATCTCGCCTAGATTTTCTGTGCTTAATTGAGAGAGATATAAATCTGCCTTACAGTTGAAAGCCAGACTAAGGATTTCAATAGTACTTCGACGGCGATTGTCGTCGACATAATTACAGCTCGCCACCTGCTGTTTTTCTACAGCCTGCTGAATTCTGTCACGGACATTGCGTAAATGCCGAACCGCATCCGTTTCGCTATAACCCTCAATCAGCTGCTCTAAAACCTGTGTTGCGGGAAGCTGCAAGCCGAAGCGCTGGGCCTGTATTTTATGCTCTAAAGCACTCAATACCTCTTGCAAGCGATGCTGTTGTTTGGCCTGTTCATAATAACCGTGCAAACTTTGTCGGGCCTCCTGCTCAACCTCGGCCACGGCCTGCGCCTGAAACTGGGCAAGATAATCTTTTACTCTTGCGATATAGGCTTTGAGATCATCGATCATGATCGAAGCATCCAGCTTGGTCGCTTCAACAAAGTTTTCGGCCTGCAAAGTCCGGTTAATAATATATTGCTCGATATCCCAGATATCCTGATATTTTTTATATTTATTCAGCGCAATGTTTAAACTGCCATTCTGTAGCCGCAATTGGGTGATTTCATAATTCAATTCATCGACTTGAGTTTCATAATCTGCCAATTTGCTGCGGGAATGATCCAGGTTTTCCTGTAAAAACTGGATATTGCTGCGTAATGAAGCCTGTACCTTTAAGCTCCATAGCAATGCACATATTAAAATACTCGCGAGAACGAAGAGAGCCATACTGAGCATCGTTCTTTCCTTTAACCCCGGGCAGCGCCCTAAACCATCAAATTAAAAATTTATTATAAAGTCATGATTAATTTTGCATCACTTCGGCCAGATAATCAAAGCCGTTGATCAATACTAAGTCATTCATTCATTTTATTTTTCTACAAAATTTTTATGTGCAAGTCATGTATGACTGACTACTTTCCAGCTCAAGACAAATCCATTCTGAAACAACTTACGATATTTTTTATATCAAAGGATATAATTTGAAAGTTTAAAAATAATGAAAGGAAGGTTAAAAAATCATAAAAATAAAGGCACCAGGCCTATAGTGGGAGATAAAAGAATAAAAATTCTCTAGGCTCATCATCAAGAGATAAACCGAACATTAAAAATTTATGTGCGGTAGTGACAACCGATCAGGCAATGGATCAGTAGAAAATTTCATTTGAACATGCTTGTAAAGCTACTCATCTCCAAGCTACTATCGAAATAAATTCTCACACTTTTTATTCGGGTTGCCCAGTTTAAGGGCTTGAACCTCATTATATTTATGAGCTTAAAAAGCATGTGTCCGGTTGAATCTAACTATTAAGCAGAATCAAATTAGAACGGTATGGCTGCCTTAATTTCGACCGGGACACCACTCAAAGGCTGGGTAAAAGCCAAATAACTGGCATGCAAGGCCATACGATTTAAAGGACTGCGCTGGGGTTCAGGATGATAAATTTTGTCTCCAGTAATAGGATGACCGATATGCAGCATATGCACGCGTAGCTGATGGGAACGGCCAGTAATTGGTGTCAGTAGTACCCGGCTAATGTCTTGCTGGGGTAGATATTCTAAGGCCTGATACAGGGTTTTGGCGGCCTTGCCCAGTTCAAAATGCACCATCTGACGCGGACGGTTTTCCCAGTCGGCAATCAAAGGCACATCAACGCTGCCCTCACCTTCAAGTTTGCCTTGTACCAGTGCAACATAATTTTTATGTACCGTGCGTGCCTGAAACATTTTACTCACCGCCACTTCTGCATCGCGGTGTTTGGCAAACATCAAAATACCGGAGGTGGCCATATCCAGACGATGGGTAATTTTGGCCTGCGGATACTGGTTCAGAACCCGCAAATAGGCACTGTCATGATGTTCAGGTAAACGCCCCGGAACCGACAATAATCCGGCCGGCTTTTCAATTACCACCAGATCATCATCTTCATAAACGATATGCAGTGGTTCTTGCGGTGGACAATAGACAAAGTCATGGTTGATGGGCATTTTAAGGGTACAGCATCTGGAATAATGCGCGCAAAATAACAAGCGGCTTCTAGGCTGTCAATTACCGTGCTTGACCAGCTCAGCTTAATCTGCCAGATAATAATCGACCGTCGAGACCACGCGTACTTTTTTCAAATACGGCGTATTGCTGTCGCGATCTTCAATACTAAACAGCCCCTGATTGGCGGACTTGATTTTGCCCAGACTGCTTTTTGAATCTGCAGCAAATTTTTCCGCTACACTTCGGGCATTTTCGGTGGCCTGTTCAATCATCGCAGGCTTGATGTCATTCAGCTTGGTAAATAAGTATTCCGTTCTTTGTCCGGAATCATCTCCGGCAAAGGCAATGCCTTTTCTACCCAAAGCCACCAGACGACTTTGTGCCGAACGCACTGCATCTATTTTATGGGTATAGACCGTAATGGTCTGGCTGGCGGTATAACGCAGTGCGACATTGGCATCCCCGCCATATTGCTGGGCATATTTATCAGTAATACTCGGTGAAGCACTGGTAATTTCTTCCACGCTAAATCCTTCATTTTTTAAGAAGGTCTGAATTTCCTGGGTATTGGTTTGCATGGTATCGTACAATTCAGCCAGATCCTGACTGCCGGCATTAAAGCGGATTGGCCATACCGCCACATCGGCTTTGACTTCACGTTCCGACAAGCCTTTGACCGAAACTATACGTTCATATTGTTTAATTTTCAGCGCGCTATTACCCAGAATCCATCCGGCAATAATCATCCCTAAGCCGATCAAGGCACCTAAAATAAGGGCCGGTTTGAATTGATTCATCCTTCAACTCCTTTGAAATCTTTTTTCGTTCTTATTGATCCTGTCACGCTATCAAGTAGCGATAAAATGATACTAATTCAATCTTATTTTTATCACTCTAAGATTTAATCAACCTAGCACTTAGCCTTGATTCATCAGATAAATTGCCATTAACGGCGTCAGGTTAAACAGTAAAATCCCGATTTTATAGAGCGCCATACCTGAATAATGAATCACATAAAAACTGGTCTCTGAGAGCTGAAACCATTTTCCATGTACCTGTTTCATCCAGTTTCGGGCAAAGACAAAGACCATGAACCAGATCATGAGAATGACATAATTGATGAGTGTGCAAAACAGTAAAAAACGGCACCAGACATCGAGATTCATGAGGATTCCCCTAAGGGGCGGCTGATGTTTTTAAAATAACAGATCATGTTGAGAAATGAAGGATTGATTTGTATCTTGCTTGGATAAATATTTTTCTTAAATTTATGATTTATATTTATTTTAATTTTTTATTCTGCGTGTATTACTGGAGAATTTTTTAGGGTGTTGGGAAAACTCGCAATGGTTTACTTCAACTATCATTCTTTGTAAGACCTGATCTTATAGCCTATAAACTTTTGGTCTATAGCGTCCTAAGCCGAATCGAGACCTTTTGGGTTCGTACTGCACTCGCGTTTTGCGCCGCTCACAGCATGCTACTCTTTCCGATCCCATCACACCCTTGAAAGCTATATTAGGCAAAGATGGACGGGATTAATTTCCTATGTTTTTTTAATTTCGACTAAATCTGAAAATTTATTTCATCATTTATATCAATATAGAGAAATAAATTCCATTTCTGATTTTTTACGCTTTTTTATTCGATAAAATTAGAGTTTATTGCAATTTATATTCAGGACATAATTACTGTTTTATTGAAAGAATGTTCCCTGAATCCATTGCGCACTAAACCACCAGGCACTGATCGCGGACATCCCGCACAGAAGATTGGCCAAGACCTTGTTGAGTCTGGTCAGCTCAGAACTATAAATTTTCAGGTTAAGTAGATAGGCGATCACAGCGTAAAACGAGCCAATCGCGCCCCCGAAAAGAATCAAGATGAGCGGCCATGCGGAATAGAAATGGGCTTTTTTATCTAATTTTCCTGACTCTGGTGCGTGCTGTTGAATATCCATAGTTGATAACCCTCTTTTTAATATATGCACTTGCACTATTTCTAGGCAGGTATTTACTCTTTAGAAAATATTTGCCTTCTAGGACTTTCACTGAAGCAAGAAGCAGACCAGTTTTATCGTACAAAGAGCTGTCGGGTATGATGATTGATATAGGCATTTAGTCCATCGCCATATTGAGCGAGCTGTTTCATGTTTTCGACATGCTGATAACCGGCACTGCTATAGCTATAAGTGTAAACTTTCGAGGTTTTCTTGAATTGAACGCGAATAAACTCGTTACCAATCTCGTAATTGGCAACACCTGAGTCGTGATTAAGATCAAGATAATGTTGCAATTGAGCTGCCCTAAATACTTTGAATCTAGGGTTTTAGATGGGGTTTTATTGATTATTTTTCAATCAATCTTAAACTATAAATAGGGATGTTTAAATAGCAAAAAGCCCTATCGAGTAATAGGGCTTTCATTCAAAACAGAGGGTAACTGTTTGAGTTGTTTTGCTTAGGCATTCTTATTGTTAAATTGATTGCCTTGGCATTTGGTACACGGTGGTAAACGATCAGTACCAATTTCTAAGTAGGTGCGGTGTCCGCATTGAACACAAAAATAGAAGCCTGTTCCGGGTTTTTCGCCAGCAGTAACCATCTTTGTTCTCCATGGTTTTAGAAATGGTCTGACTAGTATAACCCTCTGGTGATGAATGTCTATTGTCCATTTTTGTAAATGATAGTGTCGTTTGGGCAAAGTAGTATTTCTAATTATTATTTAGTAACCCATTAATTAAGTGATAATTTATTATTTTTTTCAAGTTAAGTAGTTTAATAACATTGAGATAAGTGATGCATAAGGCCAAGTATAGCGCAGTGCGTTAATACAAAATTATCACCATAGCCATATGAAATTTTATATTCCCTTAAAGTTATAGACGTCTTTAATCATTGAGGAAGCTCAATTGCTTAAGTATAAAAAGAAAAGTACCTGTTTGTATTTTCTTGATAAAGACATTAATGCTCTAAATAAAAACCCCACTTCACAGTAGGGTCTTTTTTAAACAATATCAACAACTTTAATCCACTCCAACCCTCCTTAAAAAAGTAGGGAGTTCCCCTCTTTTTCAAAGAGGGGCTAGGGGTGATTAAAAAAAAGATTAAGCCACATTCCCTTCCAAGAAGTCTTGTGCAAAGCGCTGCAATACCCCACCCGCTTCATACACATGCACTTCTTCTTCAGTATCCAAACGGCAAGTCACAGGCACTTCAACAATCTGGTTCTTACCATCATCGGTCGAACGCTCAATTACTAAAGTCAACGTCGAACGTGGCGCGATATTACCAATCACGCTATACAGCTCAGTACCATCAAGACCTAAAGTCTTACGATCTGTACCCGGCTTAAACTCAAGCGGTAAAACACCCATACCGACTAAATTAGTACGGTGAATACGCTCAAAACCTTCTGCCACAATCGCTTCTACACCTGCCAGACGCACACCTTTTGCTGCCCAGTCACGGCTAGAACCCTGACCATAATCCTTACCGGCAATAATAATCAACGGCTGTTTACGGTTCATGTAGATTTCAATGGCTTCCCACATCCGCATTACTTCGCCTTCAGGCTCCACACGTGCTTTCGAACCCTGCTTGATGGTACCATCAGAACGCACCACCATCTCATTAAACAGTTTCGGGTTGGCAAAAGTCGCACGTTGCGTCGTGAGGTGATCACCGCGATGCGTTGCATAGGAGTTAAAGTCTTCCTCAGGCACACCCATTTTTTTCAGGTATTCACCTGAAGCACTGTCGAGCACAATCGCATTCGATGGTGATAAATGATCAGTGGTGATGTTATCGCCCAAGATCGCCAGCGGACGCATATTTGACAAGGTACGCGGTGCAGCCAAAGCCCCTTCCCAATACGGCGGACGGCGAATATACGTACTTTGCGGACGCCAGTCATACAACGGACTTGTTGCTTTTTCATTCACACCCAAATCGAACATCGGAATATAGATTTTTTTGAATTGTTCTGGTTTTACAGCAACTTTCACCAGCGCATCAATTTCTTCATCCGATGGCCAGATATCTTTTAGATAAATCGGATTGCCGTCTTTATCGTTTCCTAAAGCATCTTTTTCGATATCAAAACGAATCGTACCGGCAATCGCATACGCTACCACTAAAGGCGGTGAAGCCAAGAATGCCTGTTTCGCATAAGGATGAATACGCCCATCGAAGTTACGGTTGCCCGAAAGCACCGCTGTTGCATACAGGTCACGGTCGATAATTTCCTGCTGAATCTTTGGATCGAGTGCACCCGACATACCGTTACAGGTCGTGCATGCATAGGCCACGATACCAAAGCCCAGTTTTTCTAAATCTTTAAGTACGCCAGCTTCTTCAAGGTAAAGTGCCGCCGCTTTAGAACCCGGTGCAAAAGAAGATTTCACCCAAGGTTTACGCACCAAGCCCAATTCATTGGCCTTACGTGCCAATAAACCTGCTGCAACGGTATTACGTGGGTTGGAGGTATTGGTACAAGACGTAATCGCCGCGATAATCACCGCGCCATCTGGCATCAAGCCTTCCGCTTCTTGCGCACGAGCTGCTTCTAAATTACCGGCAATGCCTTTTTCTTTCAGGTCAGCCGTAGATACACGTGCATGCGGATTTGATGGGCCAGCGATATTACGTGTCACAGTCGATAAATCGAAACGCAGCACACGTGGATATTCCGCTTGGGTCATGTCTGATGCCCAAAGCCCGATCTCTTTAGCATAAGTTTCGACCAGTTTGACTTGCTCAGGTTCACGGCCGGTCAAAGTCAGATAATCAATGGTGTTCTGGTCGATATAGAACATCGCAGCCGTTGCGCCATATTCCGGGGTCATGTTGGAAATCGTGGCACGATCACCCACCGACATGCTGTCAGCACCTTCACCAAAGAATTCTAAATATGCGCCAACCACACGTTCTTTACGCAGGAATTCGGTTAATGCCAAGACGATGTCCGTTGCGGTAATGCCTGGCTTGCGCTGACCCACCAATTCCACACCAATAATATCCGGCAGACGCATCCACGATGCACGGCCCAACATCACATTTTCCGCTTCCAAGCCGCCAACACCAATCGAGATCACGCCCAATGCATCTGTATGAGGCGTGTGCGAATCTGTACCGACACAGGTGTCCGGGAATGCCAGACCATCACGGTTCTGAATCACCGGAGACATTTTCTCCAAGTTGATCTGGTGCATGATGCCGTTGCCCGCAGGAATTACATCAACATTCTCAAAGGCAGTTTTGGTCCATTCAATAAAATGGAAACGATCTTCATTACGACGGTCTTCAATGGCACGGTTTTTCTCAAAAGCATCCGGATCAAAACCACCAAACTCAACCGCCAGTGAATGATCGACAATCAGCTGGGTTGGAACGACCGGATTGACTTTAGACGGGTCACCGCCCTGATCGGCAATCGCATCACGTAAACCGGCAAGGTCAACCAGTGCCGTTTGCCCCAAGATATCATGACACACCACACGTGCCGGATACCAGGGAAAATCATGTTCCTGTTTACGCTCAATCAGCTGGCGTAAAGACTGTTCCAGAATGGCAGGATCACAACGACGCACCAACTGCTCTGCCAGGACTTTGGAAGTATAAGGAAGTTTGGCATATGCGCCTGGCTGAATATTTTCTACGGCCTGTCGCACGTCATAATATTCCAGCTGGGTGGATTGCAGCGGTTTACGGTAGTTGTTGTTCATAAGCTTGCCTGCCCTCGTTTATCTCTATTTTTATTCATCAATAGATATTGATGAGTTACTTTTGTAATAGCAGCATTGTACGCTGCACAAATAGCATTTCCCAAATTTTATATTTTTCAATTACTTAATTATAAAAATCGGTATTTTCGCAAAAATTTGTTACATAGACTTTAGAATTTTTGCTTTAAAGCGGTCTTTTGCTAAAAAAAATCTGAATAATTCGCCTTATTCTTTAGTCTTATGTTGCAAAATATTTCTCTATCTTTTTATTTGAATATTACTATAAACCACTAATATCATTAATAAATAATTAATTTTATGTGCATTTTTTTAAAGATAAAAAAATATAGTCTCACTGGTTTTCATAGGCCTGTCCTGCCGCCGCATTTAGCAAAATTTCAATCCCCTAATTTGGGATAGCAGATTTTCCAAAACTATCAGAATCTCAGTGTGACGAATGTCACATTCTTCGCAATCCTCACATTAAAACAATAACCATAACAGGCAGAACTGAAATGTTGAAAATCGCAATATTCGGAGCTATAGCCGCCATTTTGACGCTCTTAGCTCGCGGTTGGGATGGAACAAAAAATCCATCGCCGCCGTCAAATCCATCTAACCCCTCCCAACCTTCTCATCCCTCACACCCAACACCTCCACCCAAACCCTTACATCCCGTTCCGACCACATCAGACAGCTTGATTAGCAATCCACCCCTATTACCAAAAAGTGCCAAGGGCAAATATGAGCTGATCGTGGCCTATAAAACCAGCAAACTCTATAACCCCAGAAACGGATTATGGGATCAGGTACTGCTGAGAGGCTATTTAACCAAACCCAGTTTATTTGATAAGAAAAAAACCGGTGAATATGTCGAGGATCAGATGGTCGGACCACAGATTCGGGTCAAACAGGGTGAAACCATGGCGCTTAACCTGAATAACCAGCTGCCACCCGAGTCAGAAACAACCTGCCCAACTCATGTTGAGAATGTAAATGAACCACACTGCTTTAATACCACCAACCTGCATACCCATGGCTTCTGGGTCAGTCCTCAAGGCAATAGCGATAATGTCTTTTTGAAATTCAAACCTCAGGAAAAATTTGATTATCAGTTCAAAATGGAACCGAATCATCCCGCAGGGACTTACTGGTATCATGCCCATCTGCACGGTTCAACTGCTCTTCAGGTGTCGAATGGCATGGCAGGTCCATTGATTGTTGAAGGCTCAAGAACACCAAAAGTCAAAAATGGCAAAGTCACCTCAACTGGAGATATGGATATTCTATGGAAAGAAAAAAACAGTTACCCGAACGAAAACATCCTGTTGTTCCAGCAAATCCAATATCGCTGTAGTAATCCCGATCCTAATATCACATTCGCTGTTCCCAATAACTGTGAAGGTGTAGGTATAGGCATGCTGGAAAATTATAATGACCTGTCTATTAGTGGCTTCTGGACCAACCAGAATTACTACACGTCTATCAACGGTAAAATTGTGGGAGAGATGAAGGTTGAACAGAATGTATTTAACCGCTGGCGCATGATTCATGGCGGTGTACGCGATACCATTGGTTTAATCATAAAGGAAATTCCTGACTCCAGTAAGTTTAGCGCAGAGCAAACCATTAAAGCCTGTTCAGCCTATCAGGAGGCAGACAAGAAAGCTGAATTTGAGAAGCTGAATAGCCTGAATGTGCATACCATCGCGCAAGATAGCTTAACCATGAATCATATACAGACCAGAACCCTGTCCGTGTTCCATCCTGGTTATCGTCATGATGCAATGGTTGCCTTTCCGACCACCAATAGATACTGCATTTTTGACACCAAATTGAATATCGATGATGAAATTAACGCGCCATTACCGAATGTAGGTCCTCAAATTGCTCCAAATCATCGCCTCAATGCCCAACTGCTGGGATGGGTCAATGTAAAAGCAGCCAAGACCAAGGCTCAGACTGCTGCCCAGTTCCTGAAAGATCGGGCACAAAAATTGGTTTAAGCAAAGACATCCAGACCCAGTTATCTCAGCTTAATCTTTCTGCGTTTAGTGATCATCCATCATTGATGACACCCGAAATTGATAAAGTAGTTGCTGCCCGACCAAAACAATATAGTGCTTTTTCGCTCGGCCCCGACCCTAGAACTGGCGTATTCAAATTTGGCTTCCGACATAAAAAAGATGGAGATACACTGAGTTTTGGAGATTTCTTTGATGGAGATGGTTCAGTGGATGGCGAATATGTCCGTCAGTTACAAGTTGGACAGACTGATGAATGGGAACTGACCAGCGCTGGTTTTGGTGGTCATCCGTTCCATATTCATGTTAACCCGTTCCAGATTGTTAAAATTTTGAATCCTCAAGGTAAGGATGTCAGTGAGGCAGTAGCCCCAGAAGATCCGGTGAATCCAGTTCTGGATGATGTGCAATACCGTGGCATGAAAGGACAGTTTAAGGACACGCTTTTTGTAAAACAAAACTATACCTATATTGTGCGCAGCCATTACAAGAAATTTGAAGGTGACTTCGTACAGCACTGCCATATCCTCGACCATGAAGATCAGGGCATGATGGAAACCGTACGGGTCTGTGGAGGCAAATTCCCTTGTGATTCGCCATTACCGGCTAGCCATCACCACTAAAGATCTGCTCGCTAAAAGCCAATGATTTCGATTGTTGGCTTTTTTGTTTGCCTCTATTTGATGCTTGCTGCACAATAACTGCATTGATTTATAGTATTCAAACCGGGGCTTATTATGGTAGCGTCTCCTGCTTTTACATTGTTTAGTCTGAATGGTGTAGATGCACAAAAATTCCTTCAAGGTCAGGTGACTTTGAATACTGAAACTTTGGCGGAAAACCAGACACGCTATACTGCAATCTGTAGTCTGAAAGGACGCATCCAATTTGGCTTATGGCTTAAAAAAATCAGTCCGGAAAGCTTTGAAATCGTGAGCATTGCAGATCAGGCTACGGAACTGGCCAATCATATTAAAAAATTTGGCGCCTTTTCAAAAATGAAACTGGAACTGGTCGGTCCGGTTTATCCAGTCATTAATGGCATTCATACTGACTTCGTTACGACTGAAACCGATGCCACCCTTTGGGAGCAGCAAGCCATTGAATCAGGTCAGGCCTGGATTCAGGCTGCCACCGCGACCCTGTTTCAACCACAAGAATTACGTTTGCATCAACGCGAAGGCATTCAATATGACAAGGGTTGCTACTTGGGTCAGGAAGTCATTGCACGCCTGTGGTTTAAAGCCAAGCCAAAACACTGGTTACATCTGGTTCAAGGCACAGGTACCGTGCCTGATGTTGCGACCAAACTGAATAATGATGTTGAAATTGTCAATAGCATCGCGATTGACGACGGTTATAAAGCGCTAGTCGTTGCAAAACCTGAAGCATTGACCGAATTGGGCCTAGAAGTACTGGAACTTCCGGAAGCTTTGAGCGGTGATGTAGCGCGTCCGCAATAATCACTGCATAACTCATAAAAAAGCCAAGATAAAATTCTTGGCTTTTTTATTTTAGAAGCCATGAAACAGCTTGTTCATGTCTTTTACCACATAATCTTTAAAATGATAGGCCCGCGCATGTTTGGCATCAAACTTTGCCGTGAGTTCACCTTTTTGAAAGACATATACTTGGTCTTCCTGACTCATCAAAAACTCTGCACCAAGTTTCATCAGCAGCGCATCAATCTTGTCTTCATCGGCAATCGATTCATCAGCATTGACTCTGTCATAGTGACGTTTAATGGTTTTGACAAACATGGTTAAATCCTGGGAGTCTGATTCAAACCGAGATTTAATCAGAGAAGTCGGCTGAAGCAAAGTAATCCTTTTGATATCTGCAGGATTGATCAGAAACCTGTGCAAATCATGCATCGATTTAATCGGTATATTGTGCTTCGATGATTTGTATTTAGTGACAAATTGTATATTTACAAAGCACAAAATCCTTTTATGATGTAAGTGAAAATGATTAAAATCGCACCAAGGAATAAGGTGCCAGCAATAATAAGGTTATAGGAACCATGAAAAAATTAGTACTCGCTACAGTTCTTGCCCTTTCTGCGCAATTCGCTCTGGCAAATACCGTAAAAGATCAAGTCGATCCCCAATTCCAAAAAGTTGAGGCCATGGTCAAAGCCAATAATTTTAAAGGTGCCTATGACGCTTTGAATCAATTGGCCAGTCAGGGAAATGCCCAAGCTTTATATAACTTAGGCTATTTGACCCAAACCGGCCAAGGTACAACCAAGGACGAGAAAAAAGCCATTCAGCTTTACGAGCAGGCAGCCAGCAAAGGCTATCCGGTGGCCAATTATGTACTGGGTAAAAACTATGCAGCCGGCACACTCGGCCTCAAACAGGATTTGGCCAAAGCCAAACAGCATCTGGAACGCGCTTCAGCAGCCAAATTTGATGATGCCAGCATTGATCTGGCCATACTGCTATTTTCTGAAAATACGGCAGCGTCAAATAAAGTCGGACTACAAAAGCTGCAACCGCTGATCAGCAAAGGCAATATGCAGGCCATTCATGCCAAAGCCTTATATGACATCAGCAGCGGTTTCAAAAACAAAGATGAAAAACCGATTCAGCAAGGCCTAAGCAGCATTCAGGAACTGGCAAAAAAAGGTTATATTCCAGCGCTGATGGCAGTAGGTAATATGTTTGCCAATGGCAGTATTGTTCCGCAAAACCTGCCAGAAGCGAAGAAAATCTTTGCTGCATTGGCGCAGCAAAATGTTCCGCAGGCCAAGGAATCTTTGGCAGCAGTAGATAAAATGCTGGCTGAGCAGAAAAAAGTACCTGCGAAGAAAAGTTAAGTTAATTCCACAAAATTAAAATATAAAAAGCCCCATGCAATTTGGGGCTTTTTAATAGCAGAGCATTCATCTTCTAAAAGATTATCCCCACCACAAGGCAATTAAGCCACTGGTCACGATAAAACCAACAATGGTACTCATCAACAGTGGCGTTAAGGTTCGATCATTCAGACCATATGCCTGTCCCAACATGCCAAAAATCGTCGGCATCGGCAAAGCAGCAATGAGCGTACCGGCATGGACCATTTCCTGACTTAAATCAGTTAACTGGCTCAGTCCCAGATACATCAATAACGGCATCATGATATTGCTGGAAAATACCAGATAGAAACTTTGCAGATTGACATATTTCAGACTCATTCCTACGATCCCGCCGCCAATGGCAAACAAGGCCAATGGTGAGGCCGTCTGACCAATCAAGGCGAAGACCTGATCGAGATAGACTGGAATTTTAATCTGGAAAACCGCACAGGCCATGCCGAGCATGACCCCCATAAATAAGGGATTCTTTAGCAAAGTCAGCAGTACACTTTTCAGAATGGCGCCGAGATTTGCCTGATGTTGTGTGCCCAGCGCAGCCATGACCAGCACCAGCGGAATCAGCAACATGCTTTCGATGATCACCACCAGAGAGGTATAGGTCATCGCCTGTTGCCCAATCAATAAGCTGAGCACAGCCGTACCAATCAGGCCGGTATTCGACATTGCAGCGCCCAGCGACAGCACTGCACTTTGCGAATGCGTATTTTTAAAATGACGGCGCATGATCCAGAAGCCGCTACCATAGAGCACTAAGGTCACGCTGCTATATACTGCAAAGTATTCAAAATACCAGATTTCATGCAGGTCCTTGGAGGCAAGGGACTGAAAGAAGAGCAAGGGCAAGGCTACTTTAATCACAAAAGCACCGACCGTCCCCACCTGCTCTTTGCTTAACACTTGACTCTTTACAGTCAGATAACCCACTGCCAACAATAAAAATATGGGCACAATGACCGCAAAAATCATAATGCAGTATCCTCTTGTCAGTGATATTCCATTATAAGAATTTCTGAGACTAAAGCAGTGTTAAAAAGGCTCAAACAGGTGATTCAAACCATGCGGTGCGCAGCGCAGATATTGCGGTGAAATCTTGATTTTTTCATCAAGTGCTGCCGCTGCATGCCAAGGCCAATGTGGATCATAAAGAATGGCACGAGCCAGTGCGATAGCGTCGGCTTGGCCCTTTTGTAAAATATCTTCTGCCTGCTTAGCTTCAGTAATCAATCCCACGGCAATCACGGGAATATTCACGACTTTCTTGATCGCATCTGCAAAAGGTACCTGATAATTCGGCTTCACATCGATGTTCTGTTTAGCATGTAAGCCGGCACTGGAAATATGAATATAAGCAGCACCCGCAGCTTCTAGTGCTTTGGACAATTCAATTGAAGAATCAATGGTCCAACTATCTGGCTGATCCATCCAGTCGCTGGCCGAAATACGCACTCCAATCGGATAGCCTTCTGGAACCGCCGCTTTCATGGCTTGTAATACTTCCAGAGTCAGGCGAATCCGGTTTTCCAGTGAACCGCCATACTGATCATCACGTTTATTTGAAAGTGGTGACATGAACTGATGCAGTAAATAACCATGCGCTGCATGCAGCTCAATCAGGTCAAAACCGGCCTCAACTGCACGTTTGGCACTTTCTGCAAAGTCAGCAATGACCTGCTCAATTTCCGACTGGCTTAAGGCTTTGGGTGGATGTTCATCGGCCTGAAAAGGAATATCACTGGCAGAAACAGTTTGCCAGCCATGTGCTTCATCCGGCTTAAACTGACCTTTACCTGCCCATGGTTTATCTGTTGAAGCTTTACGCCCTGCATGTGCGAGTTGAATCGCAAAAGGCATCGGGGAAATGGATTTGACTTTTTCCAGTAAGGTCTTGATCTGCTTTGCCTGTTCGTTATTCCACAAGCCCAGATCGGCATAACTGATCCGGCCTTCTGGCTGTACCGCAGTCGCTTCGACAATACATAAACCTGCACCCGATAAGGCATAGTTGGCCCATTGCTGCTCGTGCCAATAGGTAATTTCCCCCTGCTCTGTTGCAGAGTACTGACACATCGGCGCAATTACGATTTTATTTTGAAGTTGCAGTGATCCAAATTGAATAGGTTGAAATAGTAATGCCACGCTGTATTTCCTCTTTTTATTGCCCAGTTTCACTCTAAAAATAAAAACAGGCTCTTAAGAGCCTGTTTAGTTATAACGTGAACGATCAAACTTTAGAAGATGATTCGTGTAGTCAAACCGAGTACCAGTGCATCATCCACATTGTTGCTTGAACCTGGATTAATGACATATTGCAGGTTTGGACGCAGCATCAGCCACTTTGTTGCATTATAGCTATAGTTCAGTTCAATATTGTATTCTGCACTCGCATCAAAATTCAGATTCTTGATCCGGTCATTAATATGTACACGATTGACCGCCAGACCTAAAATATCATTCGGCTGGCTGTCCGCAAGACCGATATATTTCACACCAATTTGTTGTGAATTATCCACTTTGTTAGTATCGCGGTCATGCCAGGTAAAGTTAGCAAATGAATGCAAACCCTGACGGCCCTGACCTGTAGACGTTAACTGTTGTTCTACAGCTAACCAGCCTGCAAAAGTACGGTTTTTGGCATCAGTAGGATTGGCAATATCTTTTTGGTTGGCAACATCATCGGCAGTATTGTACATCCCGCCGATCCGGTAGCTGCCCGGCAGGCCATTCACCCATGATTTCGGCGTCCAGATGACTTCTGCAGGAATCGTCACGCCATCTGCATGGTCGGTATCCAGACTCCAGCCCTGACCTTCTTTAGCGCCATTACCATTATCCTGATTAAACTCATACACACCGACTTGTACGGCAAGTTCAGGATTGAGTTGCTGCTTCACGCGCGCACCCCATTGTGCTACAGGCGTATTCATCCAGATATTGCCCTGCCATTTACCCATCTGTGCAGCACAAAATGCCGTACTGGCAAAATCACAAGCCATGACATTAAAATCCATGCCCAGACCAAGACGACCCGCCTTAATACTGAGCCCTTGATCTTTATAATTCTTTTCAATAGACAGCTCGCTCAGACGGCTATCCTGATTACCACGTCCGAAAGTACCTTGTACATTGGCCAGTTGCGGTGCATTAGAATCCTGCAAGTCACGAACAGAGGTACTTTGACCCTGACGTGCAGTCATCACGGCACGTACAGTGACACCATTCCATCCCGCCAGCTTTTCCATATCCAGTTGAGTACCCAGCCATAATTGGGCAGAAGTTAATGGACCTGCGCCCTCATTACGACCACCATCAGCAAGATAGGCGGTATCGGTTAACAGATTGGCTTCAAATTTAATTCCCTGTTGGGCCAGTTCTGTACGTTGACCATTCCAGTCCCCCAGTAAATACTGACCTTGTGGATCAAATGCAGATTCCGCCTGAGCGGTTATCATGGCAGCCATTAAAGGCAATAGAGCTAGACCTAAATATTTCATGTAAAACCTAAACATTCGGAGAGAAAAACAAGCAAGGTTTTTAAATTGCTATTAGGTGCATGAATTTACATAACTTTTCATACAAATTCCCAGCATTTTTTTTATTACTCATTAAACTTTTAGTTATGCCTTAAACATAAAAATATAATTTTTATTTTAACAATTTCAAATTATTTATATATTTTTCATTAACTTATAATTTACTGATATTTTCTATGTGATTTTCTCCTAAGAAAATTTGTTATAAAAACATAGAAACCTAGTTTATTCTTTAAACAATTACAGCTTAAATAAATACGAAATACCCAGTCATTTTCCAGCGATTTCACCCCGATTAACGCTTGCAATCCCGGCCAATTCACCCAATATTAGCTGCATCTCCCTCGCCATTGATGTGTTATGCCTGAATTACCAGAAGTTGAAACCACCAAAACCAGTTTATTGCCTTTATTGGAACAATGCGTAAAACGTGTTGAAGTGCGTCAGTCAAGTTTGCGCTGGCCTATTCCGGAGAATATAGAAAAGCTGGTGGGGCAAAAATTACTGAAGCTCACTCGCCGTTCTAAATATATTCTGGCGGAGTTTGAACACGACACTATGCTCTGGCATTTGGGCATGTCGGGGAGTTTCCATCTATGCGATGGCAATGAAGAATTACGCAAACATGACCATCTGATCATTCAGTTTGATGATATCGAACTGCGTTATCATGACCCTCGTCGTTTTGGCTGCATTCTTTGGCTGGATGCACAATCACAAAGCAAATTGATCGATACGCTGGGGCCAGAGCCCTTAAGCGAGAACTTTAATGCCAAGTATTTATTTGAAAAATTGAAGAATAAAAATGTTGGCACCAAAGTTGCAATTATGGATAACCATGTGGTGGTGGGCGTAGGCAATATTTATGCGACCGAAAGTCTGTTTAATCTGGGGATTCATCCGGCACAACCGGCCTCGACTTTAAGCTTGATTCAGATCGAAAAGCTAGTATTGGAAATCAAGCGCATCTTGAAACAGGCGATTGATCTGGGTGGTTCAACCTTAAGAGACTACACCAATGCCATGGGAGAAAATGGCTATTTCCAGCAAACCTTGCTGGCTTATGGTCGTGCCGGTGAAATGTGTGTGAACTGCGAGACCACACTTGAAAATATTAAATTGGGACAACGCGCTTCAGTTTTTTGTCCTGAGTGCCAACCTTTGAAAAAGATCCAGCTCCCTGTCAAAAAAGTGGCAACTGTACGAGGGAAAAAGTCATGAAAACAGCCATTGTGCGTCATATTCTGGTCAAAGATAGAGAAACTGCTGAACAGCTTAAAAAGAAGATTTTAAGTGGCGCCGACTTCAATAAAATCGCCAAACAGTATTCAACCTGTAATTCTGCCAAACGTGGCGGTGAGCTAGGTGAAGTAAAGAAAGGTCAACTGGTTCCGGTCATTGATAAACTGGTTTTCACTGCAGCAGAACGTGTATTACATGGCCCGATCAAAAGCCAGTTTGGTTTTCATTTGGTCGAAATCAAGTTTCGGATGGATTTTTAATATTTATAAATCCCTCCCTACCTCCCTTTGTTAAAGGGAGAAGTTCCCCTTTTATAAAGGGGATTTAGGGGGATTAGAAAAATTAGACTTGAGGTGGACGCTTTTTCAATTCATCACGAATTTCACGCAGCAATTCAATATCGGCTGGGGTGGTCGGAGTTTCCTCGACTGGGCCTTCTTGTTTACGTAAACGGTTCATGAATTTAACCAATAAAAATACGACCCAAGCCAAGATTAAGAAATTAATTAAAATCGTTAAAAAGTTACCGTAAGTCAGTACATTTACACCGGCCTTAGTTAAGGCATCCAGAGATTGTAAATTGTCTGGGTTTCTTCCTAAGATAAAGAATTTTTGGGTAAAATCGACGCCACCACCGGTGATCACGGTAATTAAAGGCATAATGATGTCTTTCACCAATGAATCGATAATCTTGCTAAAAGCGCCACCGATGATGACACCAATCGCCAGATCCATCATATTGCCTTTGATCGCAAACTCTTTAAATTCTTGAATAATACTCATAACTGCTCCCATATTTTATTTTCAAGTTTTGGGTCAAATTATACCTGAGTAAATACTTTTAATTTTGACTTAGTTTAATGCATTTTAGTAAATTGCAATGTGAGCATCGCTTAAATATAAAAAAACCGTAATCTTCGAAAAGATTACGGTTTTTGAAAACCCGAAATAATCTAGCGATTATTTACCTGAACGGTTACGTTTACGTTCGTTTTCAGTCAAGAAACGCTTACGGATACGGATTGACTTAGGTGTTACTTCTACTAGTTCATCATCTTCAATAAACTCAAGCGCTTGCTCAAGCGTATATTCAATCGCAGGAACCAGCGTTAACGCATCGTCAGTACCAGAAGCACGTACGTTGGTTAACTGTTTTGCTTTAGTCGGGTTAACTGTCATGTCGTCTGAACGAGAGTTAATACCGATGATCATACCTTCATAAACTTCTAACTGTGGTTTCGCGAATAGACGACCACGATCTTGAAGTGTGAACAGTGCATAGCCCAGACAAGTACCTTGAACCATAGAAATCAGTACACCGTTTTGACGTTTTGCAACAGTACCTTGCTTCATTGGACCGTAGTGCGAGAAGCTAGACGTCATGATCCCTGTACCAGAAGTCATGGTCAGGAATTCAGAACGGAAACCAATCAGACCACGTGAAGGAACAGTTGCTTCAATACGGATACGGCCTTTACCGTCAACTTCCATATTGGTCATTTCGCCTTTACGGTGACCCATTTGTTCCATTACAGCGCCTTGGTGCTGTTCTTCAACGTCAAAAGTAACGTTTTCGTATGGCTCTTGTTTTTCACCATCAATTTCTTTGATGATTACTTGTGGACGAGATACGCCCATTTCGAAGCCTTCACGACGCATGTTTTCAATCAGAACTGAAAGGTGAAGTTCACCACGACCAGATACTTTGAAACGGTCTGGACTGTCAGTATCTTCAACGCGTAATGCTACGTTGTGAATCAATTCGCGGTCTAGACGTTCACGGATATTACGTGAAGTTACGAACTTACCTTCTTTACCAGCAAACGGTGAGTTGTTTACCTGGAATGTCATCGATACTGTAGGTTCATCTACAGACAATGGAGGTAAAGCTTCAACATTTTTCGGATCACAGATGGTGTCAGAAATGTTGAGTGCATCGATACCCGTTACACAAACGATATCGCCTGCAGAAGCTTCTTCAACGTCAACGCGATCTAGACCATGATAACCCATGATTTTTAAGATACGGCCGTTACGTGTTTTGCCATCTTTATCGATTACAGTTACTTGTGTGTTTAATTTCACTGAACCGCGCTGGATACGACCAATACCGATAACGCCTACGAAGCTGTTATAGTCAAGTGAAGATACTTGCATTTGGAATGGGCCATCAACGTCAACCGCTGGTGGTTCAACGATGTCTACGATCGTTTGGAACAACGGAGTCATGTCTTCAGCAAGTTCTTCCGGAGAAGGACCAGCAACACCACGAAGACCTGAAGCATAAACAACTGGGAAGTCTAACTGTTCGTCAGAAGCACCTAAGTTATCGAACAAATCAAATACTTGGTCAATTACCCAGTCTGGACGCGCGCTTGGCTTGTCGACTTTGTTAATAATCACGATTGGTTTCAAACCACGTGCGAACGCTTTTTGCGTTACGAAACGAGTTTGTGGCATCGGGCCTTCTTGTGAGTCTACAAGAAGAAGTACGCAGTCAACCATCGACATTACACGTTCAACTTCACCACCGAAGTCGGCGTGTCCCGGGGTATCCACGATGTTAATGCGGTATTCAGTATTGGTACGTTCATCTAACCATTTGATTGCAGTGTTTTTTGCAAGAATGGTAATACCACGTTCGCTTTCAATAGCGCCAGAATCCATGACACGCTCGATCTCACCCGCGCGATCACCGAGAGCACCTGATTGTTGCAAAAGTTTGTCTACAAGAGTGGTTTTACCATGATCGACGTGCGCAATAATGGCGATGTTACGGAGAGTTTTAATATCTGACATGTAAATTCAATGCGTATGTAATTTGAGGGCAAATTATACAGAAAAATACAAAACTTTTATAGTCACTGTAACCACACTCCTCAACTTTTTTTGCCCAGTTGGGGCTTTTTTGATTTTGTAAAGACGTGTAACTCGATTAGAATAGCGCCACCCAGCCTTAATTTGCATTGACACATGTCTGATTTTAATCAATCTCCTCCTTCTAAAGATCAACTCGACTTGGTATATGGTCTGGAAGATCGACCAAAACCACTGATTGCTTTTCTAGCTGCATTCCAGCACTTACTGGCAATTATTGTCCCGATTGTGACCCCTGGCCTGCTAATTTGTCTGGCGCTTGGTGTTTCCAAAGAAGACACCAACATGATTTTATCCATGTCCTTGGTGATCTCGGGCATCGCGACTTTTTTACAGTCTAAAAAAGTCGGACCTTTTGGTGCCGGTCTGCTGATTGTCCAAGGAACCAGCTTTAACTTCATCGGTCCAATTATTGGTATTGGTTCAGCCATGGTGGCTGCAGGCACACCTGTAGAAGCAGTCATGGCTTCTATTTTTGGTGTGGTGATTGCAGGTGCATTTATTGAAATGGGCGTGTCACAAATTCTGCCTTGGATCAAAAAACTGATAACCCCTTTGGTCACCGGTATTGTCGTGCTGCTGATTGGTTTAACCTTAATTAAAGAAGGTTTAATCAGCATGGGCGGTGGTTATCAGGCCATGAGCGATAAAACTTTTGCCAATGCCGACAACCTGATCATGTCTTGTACCGTCTTGGCGTTGATCATTATCCTGAACCGCATCCGGATTACCTGGGTAAAAAGTTCTGCCATTTTGATCGCCCTGATCTGTGGTTATGTTCTGGCAGGCTTTATGGGCCATCTGGATTTCTCTGGTCTAAAAGATGCACCATTGATACAGATTCCAACACCAATGCATTTCGGTTTAAGCTTCTCCTGGAGCCTGTTTATTCCGATGGCATTCATTTATCTGGTGACGTCTTTAGAAGCGATTGGTGATATCACAGCGACTTCAAAGCTTTCCAACCAGCCAGTTGATGGTCCAAAATGGATGCAGCGCATTAAAGGCGGTGTACTGGTAAATGGCGCGAATTCATTCCTTGCCGGTATTTTTAACACCTTCCCGAGTTC
Organism: Acinetobacter sp. L-24; assembly: GCF_056857555.1. The sequence goes on from NZ_JBSXNI010000044.1 coordinate 429,561, forward strand.
CGTATTTGCACAGAACAATGGTGTGATTCAGTTGACGGGCGTAGCAAGTCGTTATGTCGGCATCTGGATTGCTGCTTTGCTGGTTATTCTTGGTTTACTGCCTGCAGTTGCTGGTATTATTCAGGCCGTTCCGCAAGCGGTACTGGGTGGTGCAGTGATGGTGATGTTTGGTGCAGTCGCAGCCTCTGGCATTAACATTCTGTCTGGTGTCCATCTGGACCGTCGTGCCCTGCTGATCATTGCGATTTCACTGGCACTGGGTTTAGGTGTTGCACAAGTTCCACAAATTCTTGAACATCTTCCTGAGTTATTCCGTAATATCTTTAGCTCAGGCGTTGCTACTGGTGGTATCGCTGCCCTTATTCTGAATGTAGTACTTCCTGAAACAAAGAAGTAATTTCATGTCCAAAGAACACTGTCTAGGTCAGACTTAGGCAGTGTTCTTTATATTGGAGAGATACCTATGGATCCTAAAAGCGAAGTTTTATTAAGACAATATGATTTTTTGTCGGGTCGCATCCTACTGATTAATGCACCAACAGATGATCTGCTCGCTGAATTCGATGCCTCTATCAATCCCGCTGTCTGGACATGGAATTTTAACGATTTTCAATATTTCCAGTCACAACAAGCAGATGTGCATTTTGGTGCAGAGATGCCTGAAGCTGAGTTTGATCAGGCAGTTATTTTTGTACCCAAGTCTAAAGAACTGTTGAATTATTTATTGCATAATGTGGCAGCGCAGCTTAAACCGGGCAGCAGTATTTTTCTGGTCGGTGAAAAGAAAGGCGGGATAGAACGCGCAGCCAAACAGTTGCAGCCTTTTGGTAAAACTCTCAAACTTGACAGCGCACGTCATTGCCAGCTTTGGCAATTGGTTCTAGAGCATACGGTCGAGAAAAAAGCACTTGCAGACTGGGCGCAGCGTTATACCGTTTCGACACCAAATGGCGATCTGAATATCTGCGCCCTTCCAGGTGTCTTTAGTCAAAACCGTTTGGATGTAGGAACTGCCACGCTATTACCTTATTTGTCACAAGTCACTTCAGGTAAAATTGCCGACTTTGGTTGTGGTGCAGGTGTGATTAGTGCGTATCTGGCAAAATTGAATCCGAAAAACCGGATTTTTGCCATGGATGTTGATGCCTTTGCACTGGCTTCTACACAAATGACATTTGAAGAAAATCAGCTCACCCCTGAACAGATTGAAATCAAAGCGGTCACTGGCATTGAGGATGCACCCTTGTTCCTACATGCTATTGTCAGTAATCCGCCTTTTCATATGGGAATCGAAACTGATTACACGGCAAGCGAAACCTTGTGTAAAACCTCACGTCGTCATTTAAAATCGGGCGGCGAGCTTTGGATCGTGGCCAACCGTTTCTTGAACTACCCGACCCTGATTGAACAAAACTTTGGTCGCTGCACAGTGAAAGCGGATCAACAAGGCTTTAAAGTGCTCTTCGCCAGCACTCAAAAAAATGTTAAGGAATCATGATGAGCGAAACGCAAAACACGATGCAGCTGCAGCGTAAGCTGGGTGCTCGTCATCTGAATATGATCGCCATTGGCGGATCAATTGGTACAGGTCTATTCCTGGCCTCAGGGGCGACCATTGCCAACGCTGGACCAGGCGGTGCACTACTTGCATATGTACTGATTGGGATCATGATTTATTTCTTGATGACCAGTCTAGGCGAGCTTGCCACACATAACCCGACCTCAGGTGCATTCTTCACTTACGGCACCAAATATGTCGAAGGTGGTTTTGGTTTCGCTCTGGGTTGGAACTACTGGTACAACTGGGCCATTACTGTGGCTTTTGAGTTGGTTGCAGTTCAGTTTATTATGAAATTCTGGTTTCCAGATATTCCGGGCGTGTACTGGAGCGCCATCTTCCTTGCCATTATTTTCGGGATTAATGCCCTGACAGTAAAAGGCTTTGGCGAATCCGAATTTTTCTTTTCTCTGGTGAAAGTTCTCGCGATCATTGCCTTTATCATTATCGGGATCTGGATGATCGTGAAGCTCATGCTGACCCCGGGTGCGGAAGCATTTGCCAACTGGAGTATTGGTGATGCACCCTTTGTCGGTGGTTTCCAGGCATTAATTGGTGTGGCGATGATTGCCGGATTCTCCTTTCAAGGTACCGAAATGGTCGGTGTGGCGGCAGGTGAATCGAAAAATCCAAAGAAAACCATTCCGGTGGCCATCAAACAAATTTTCTGGCGTATCCTGTTGTTTTATATTGTGTGTATTTTCATTATCGGCACTCTGATTGCCTATAATGACCCACGTTTATTACAGGCCGCTGCGACAGATAATATTGCGCTTTCGCCATTTACCTTATTATATGAAAAAGCCGGCTTTGCCTTTGCCGCCAGTATCATGAATGCGGTGATCTTGACCGCTATTTTGTCTGCAGGTAACTCGGGCATGTATTCGTCTACACGTATGCTGTTTGATATGGCACGTAAAGGCAGTGCACCTAAAATGTTTGCGCGTCTGGACCCGCGTGGTGTGCCGATGAATGCACTCTATGCCACTACGGCGATCGCAGCTCTGTGCTTCCTGACCACTTTCTTTGGTGAACAGGAAGTCTTTAACTGGCTGCTGAATATGTCGGGGATGTGTGGCTTTATCGTCTGGCTCGGGATTGCCATTTCCCATTACCGTTTCCGTAAAGGGTATCTGGCACAAGGATATAAACTGGAAGATCTGGCTTATCGCGCTAAATTCTTTCCTTTCGCCCCTTGGTTTGCGTTTATCCTCTGTGCGATTGTTGTTCTCGGACAAAACTATCAGGATGTTTTGGCCGGTCAATGGATGGGTGTGTTATCGACCTATATCAGTATTCCGCTATTCCTAGCGATTTGGTTCGGCTACAAATGGAAGAAAAAAACCAAACTGGTCTCTTATCAAGAGATGGATGTGCAGCCGATGAAACTTGATCAGGAATAAAAAATTATTCATTAAAAAAATCAGCTTACGGGCTGATTTTTTATTTCTTGAATTAACTATGACGCATCACGAAATTGCGATCATCAATCACAATCACTTGCTGGCAAATTCCGTCTATCCGACGTTGCTGCTCAAATACCTCTTTAGGCATAGACTCAAAACTATCAAAGAAGCTAATTTCATTTTCATCAATTTCATATATCAGGGAATGATTCCCTACTCCCTCTAAGGTGTCATAGAACACAATCACAAAACGGCCTGCTTCTACATTTTCCTGAATTTCTGCATAAGACAATGGCTGTTCTATAACAGGAATATTTAAGCGATGTGCTTGTTGATAGAAATCGACTTCAATTGGCTGTTTATCTGCATCATGTTCAGTACAAAAATTGACATCCAAACCCAATGTCTTTAAAGCAACTGCAAGTGCGATGCTTGAGCTTCCCATTTCAGGGTCATGTTGACAGAGCTGAGTTAAATCAGGAATATTCAAATCAATGCCATAATGATGAAAAATCATCCATATTGCAAAAATTCCGCTATTGGCTTCCAGATTTTGCAAATCTTCAGGAATTTCGACACTCATATTTTTACTCAACGACATCTTAACAGGCTAAGTGTAGTCAAAATACAGACATAAAAAAAGCAGCTCCGAAGAGCTGCCTTTTTAATGAGTGTTCAATAATGAATTATTGAGCAACTGGTTGTTCAGCTAAAACAGTACGGCTACCAGTGATTGTCGCGAATACACGACGGTTCATAGCACGACCTTCTTTAGTGTTGTTGTCAGCAATCGGTTGATCCCAAGCGAAACCTTGAGTAGACAAGCGAGATGCATCAACATTGTATTCATTTACAAGCGAAGATTTAACAGAGTTAGCACGTGCTAGAGATAAACGTTCGTTTAGTGCACGTGGACCAGTGTTGTCAGTGTGACCTTCGATACGAGCAGTAGCGTTTGGATATTCAACTAGCTTCTCAGCAACTTTAGCGATTTCTGGTTTGTATTGATCTTTGATGTTTGATTTGTTTGTATCAAAGAACACACGAAGTTCCATGTTCAGGTCTTCAGTCAACTCTTGTGGCGCTGGAGCAACTGGAGTTACAGGCTCAACTGGAGCAACTTCAACTACTGGAGCAGCTGGTTTCAGACGACCACCTAGAACAACATTAAGACCAGCTAATGCTGTGTAGTTCCAGAATTTTTCGTCAAAGTGGTAAGTACCACGAGCTTCAGTACGTAGCGCTAAGGCATCGTTGATGTGCCAGAATGCACCCACACCAGCATTACCTAGAGTACCTTCTTCTTCATTACCGCGAGTACCGCGTGGCACACCTTCAAATTCGTATTTGTAGTGACCCGCACCTAGAAGCATGTATGGCTTCACTTTGCTGTCATAGTTACCAGTAAATACGTCAGAAGTTGCGTAGAAGTTACCTGCAATATTTTGGCCTTTGTATTCTGCACCTTCAGCAGCACCGTCAACATCGCCCTTTACTTGGCTATATTCAGCTTCAAAACCTAACCAAGGAGTTAATTCAACACCAATAGCAGCACCTACGAATAAATCGTCTTGTAATTCAGGACTACTAGTAAGTTCGCCATCATTACCGTTATTGTTGTGCTGGGTGTCTTGGAATGTATAACCTAACATCAACGGAGTAATAGTTACGCCTGCATTTGCAGCAGCAAAAGGTGCAGCTACAAGCATAGCTAAAGCAATACGACTCATTTTCATGGATTTATCCTCCAGAGATAAAAATTGTTGTTCAAGCTCAAGCCCGCAATAGGCCATCCTGAGATAGGCTTTTTATTACCCCAGTTTTATTCTTAAGCTATTCACATGGCATCATACAAACACTTTATTATTTTTCCAAGTGCTTGATTAATTTAATCAAGTAAATTATTGACAAAATTACTTACAATTTCCGTTGTAATTCGGTAACTTTTTACTCAATTTTTTATTCTGAATACCCTATGGTGATTGCCAATTATTTTTTAATCACTTTCTTGAAACTTAAGTAAGGACTGATTACTCGGCTCCACAAAGCATAAAAAACGCATAATTAATAACATATTCCTCATAAAAATAATATATAAATCAGGTAACTCTATGTATAAAAAAATAACAAGAGCATTCACTATTGTTGAGTTAATTATCTGTATTGCAATGATTGCAATTCTCGTCAGTATCGCCCTACCGTACTTCCATGACTATCGATCCAAACAGGAAGCCAAAAATATTCCGATCAAATTATCTCAAATTAATCGTTATGCACGCAGCCAGGCTGCAGTGTTTCACCAAAATATTGTGATCTGCCCTAGTCAGGATTCTCTGAGTTGCCAAGCCAATCAATGGAACAAGAACATGCTGGTTTTCATCGATAAAAATAAAAACAGGCAAGTGGATACAGGCGAACAAATTTTACAAATTGATGTACTTAACCTCAAATACGGTAACCTGAGTTGGCGAGGAGCTTTAAGTTTACCGAGTGTCACTTATCAAGCGCACACTGCCCTGCCGATTGGTTCAAATGGTAGTTTTTATTATTGTTCTACCCATCTTTCTAATCAACAGCGTATTGTACTCAGCAAAATGGGGCATATCCGGATTGAAAGTCTCTCGTCTTGCTAACAGAACTATCCAGTTTATGCTTCGCTGCGATTAACGCTTCAATCCTGAGTTTTTTTCAATATACTGCTTAAGTTTGAAAAAATTGATTAAAACTCATACGGAGAGAGAACAATGACTGACATCCTAATTGTCAATGGTGCACGTACAGCCATGGGTGGCTTTCAGGGGAGTCTTGCCAGTGTAACTGCGCCAGAACTCGGTGCGGTCACCATTAAAGAAGCAATTGCCCGTGCGGGTCTGCAACCAGAAGATATTGAAGAAGTCATTATGGGTTGTGTCCTTCCGGCAGGTTTAAAGCAGGGCCCTGCACGTCAAGCCATGCGTCAAGCTGGTCTTCCAGATTCTACTGGCGCTGTAACCATTAATAAATTATGTGGTTCAGGCATGAAAGCCGTCATGCAAGCTGCAGATATGATTAAAGCCGGTTCTGCAAATATCGTGGTTGCAGGTGGCATGGAATCCATGACCAATGCTCCTTATGTATTGCCAAAAGCACGTGGCGGTTTCCGTATGGGTCACGGTGAAATCAAGGACCATATGTTTCTGGATGGCTTGGAAGATGCTGAAACAGGTCGCTTGATGGGTTCATTTGCCCAAGATATGGCAAATACCAAAGGTTATACCCGCGAGCAGATGGATGATTTTGCGATTCGCTCATTAAAGCGTGCGCAAACTGCGGTCAATGAAGGCTACTTTGCTGATGAAATCGTGCCTGTAACAGTTAAAACCCGTAAAGGTGATGTAGTCGTTGATAAAGACGAACAGCCGTTCAATGCCAACATCGATAAAATTCCAACTTTGCGTCCTGCTTTCGCTAAAGACGGTACGATTACGGCGGCTAATGCCAGCTCGATTTCAGATGGCGCATCAGCTCTAGTAATTACCTCGGCTGATAATGCAGCAGCAAAAGGGTTGAATCCTTTGGCTAAAATTGTTGCCTATGCATCGAATTCGCAACATCCAGCTGAATTTACCATTGCTCCAGTCGGTGCAATCCAGAAAGTGCTAGATAAAACTGGATGGGCCGCTTCTGATGTCGACCTTTGGGAAATCAATGAAGCCTTTGCCATGGTGACCATGTGCCCAATGGATGAGTTCAAGCTGGATCCTGAAAAAGTCAACATTAACGGTGGTGCATGTGCACTCGGTCATCCTGTGGGTTCAACCGGTTCACGTATTATCCTGACTTTGATTCATGCACTAAAACGTACCGGTGGAAAAAAAGGGATTGCAGCCCTGTGTATTGGTGGTGGTGAAGCGACAGCTGTGGCGATTGAATTACTTTAACCTATTCTCTCACCCCATCCCTCGCCCATAGGGAGAGGGAGTTAAAAATCCTCCTGATCTGGAGGATTTTTTTCGCTTACATTTTGATAAAGCTTGCTCGCGCAAAATACCGCAAAGTGGCGTAGATTAAAGCAAGCAAAATAAAAAGGGAGTTCTCCCATGCAACTGAATCATTACCTCAATTTCCAAGGTCAGGCTGAAGCAGCCTTTAACTTTTATAAATCAGTTTTTGGAGGCGAATTTTCAAGTCTGAGTCGTTATGGTGAAATGCCAACTGAAGAAGGGATCACGCTGTCAGAAGCGGATAAAAATAAAATCCTGCATATCTCACTTCCCATCAATGAGTTTACAGAACTGATGGCATCGGACACGAATGATCAATTCTGTGCACAAACCAATACGGTGTTCATTCCAGGTAATAACCACTATATTTCCATTAACTTAGACGCCAGCGAACAAGCTGAAGCACAACGACTCTTTGATACTTTATCGGTGAATGGTCAAATTGAGATGCCGCTAGAAAAGACCTTTTGGGGCGCACTTTATGCTGCCTTTAGCGATCAGTTTGGAATTCACTGGATGATTAACTGTCAACTTGAAGAAAATTAAAGGTTTTTATCAAGATATAAAAAAGCCGGAATCAATCCGGCTTTTTGACAGCAACTTAATTTAAATTAAGCACCTGTTTGATAATGTGCCTGTGCAACCGCAGTCGATGCCTGATACGGATTTTTGAAATCATTCAAACCGGCAACAGCTTCAGTTATATCTTCACCTTCTTTAATCACGAAAGTATCGAAACCGAATCGACTAATTTATTTACTTAACTTTTTCTTTTTTCGTTCTTCTAAAATTTTCTTTCTACCTTTATCAGTCAAAGAATAGTAGTCTATATACGAACTTATTAAGCCTTTATCAACTAAGGTACTCAATAAGTATCTTTTTTCAGTTTCATCTATACCAGAAATATCATCTATACCATGACCTTGATTAGGTAATTTTGAGAAAAATTCAAGACATTCATATTCAAGGTATGTAATATCTCGGTCTCTATTAATGTAGATCTTTTTTAAATACCTACCCAAAGAAACAACTAAGCTTAAAATTAAAAATAATCCACAAAAAATGCTTGTACAAAAAAATATATTCCTCCAAGTATTCGGAAGATCAATGACCTTTATTATTTCTGATAAGTAAAGCATTGAGAGACTTCCCAACACAATTACCAATGCGATCAATTTATCTGTTTTTAAAATTTTTAACCATTCAGTCCAATTCATATTTAAATTCTTATCATCATATTATTTTAATTATAAAAAAAGCTGAACCCAAGTCCAGCTTTTTCAGTTACTTAATGATTATCAAGCACCTGTTTGATAATGCGCTTGTGCAACCGCAGTTGATGCCTGGTACGGATTTTTGAAATCATTCAAACCGGCAGCCGCTTCCTGAATATCTTTACCTTCTTTAATCACGAAAGTGTCGAAACCTGAACGCTTCATGTAGTTCAAAACATCTTTGAATACATCCCCAGTAGCACGCAATTCGCCTTGGAAACCCTGACGGCGAAGAAGTGCTGCAAATGAATAACCACGACCATCATTAAAACCGGCAAACTCAATAAAGATTGCATCTAGCTGATCCAATGGAAACTCATTGGTTTCAGGCGAAGCATCTACGGTTAAGTACAATGCTTTTTTACCTGTCACATTGGCAATCTGGTCTAACTGATCCACAGTCAGAACCACATCACCCTGTGGTAAAACACCATCTTCACCCATCAATTGATAGGTATTATCTGCAATCGTGCCATCTTTAGAGAGCACTTGAAGTGCGGTATTAAGCATATGCACGCTCCTTGAATGGTTGAATGCCGACACGGCGATAAGTATCGATAAACTCTTCACCATCCTGACGCAGGTCAAGATAAGTATTCAAAATTTCTTCTACGATATCCGGCACGACTTCGGCTGCAAATGATGGCCCAAGAATGTCACCAATTGACGCATCATGATCGGCATTACCGCCTAAAGTGATCTGGTAGAACTCAGCGCCTTTCTTGTCTACACCTAGAATACCAATATTACCCACATGGTGATGGCCACAAGCATTCATACAACCTGAAATATTCAGATCCAGTTTGCCTAAATTGTAAATCGTATCCAGGTCATCAAAACGGCGTGAAATTGCTTCAGAAATCGGAATGGATTTCGCATTAGCCAAAGAACAGAAGTCACCGCCCGGGCAGCAAATGATGTCGGTCAAGAAACCGATATGCGCACGTGCCAGGTTGTTTTGATCAAGGGTTTGCCATACAGCGAACAAGTCTTTTTGTGGTACATCGACCAGGGAAATGTTTTGTTCATGCGTGGTACGCAGCTCACCGAAAGTGTACTGATCGGCAAGATCTGCAATCAGGTTCATTTCTTCTGTGCTGACATCACCCGGTGCAATCCCGGCACGTTTCAGTGAAATCGTCACGATACGATAACCTTTCACTTTATGTGCATTGGTATTGATGTTGAACCACTGTTTGAATTTTGGATATTGTGCAAATAGTTCAGTGAAATCTTCATCTGCATAATCTTGGTAGTCAAATGGCGTGAAGTTCTCATCCATTTTCGCCAAGGTGTCTGCATCGATTTTCAGTGTTTTAATCGTATGCGCAAATTCAGCTTCAACTTTCTCGGCAAATACTGCTGGTGTTAAAGCTTTTACCAGAATCTTGATACGTGCTTTATATTTGTTGTCGCGACGGCCATGCAAGTTATACACACGAAGGACTGCTTCCAGATAAGCAATCAGGTCTTCACGCGGCAAGAACTCACGGATAAAGCTACCAATCACTGGCGTACGGCCGAGACCACCACCGACTTTGATTTTATAGCCCATTTCGCCTGCTTCATTACGCACAATATACACACCGATATCGTGGAATGCAGTGGCTGCACGGTCAGTTTCTTCAAGCGCAGAGACTGCAATCTTGAATTTACGTGGCAAGAAAGCAAATTCCGGATGGAAGGTTGACCATTGACGGATCAATTCACAAGTCGGACGTGGATCGGCAATTTCACCTGCAACCACACCTGCATACTGATCCGTCGTGGTATTACGGATACAGTTACCTGAGGTCTGAATCGCATGCATTTGCACAGTGGCCAGTTCAGCCAGCATATCCGGCACATTTTCCAGCGCAGGCCAGTTAAACTGGATGTTTTGACGGGTCGAAATATGCGCGTAGCCACGGTCATATTCTTTTGCCAAATCAGCCACTTTACGAAGTTGTTTTGAGTTCATCAAACCATATGGCACGGCAATACGTAACATTGGCGCATAACGCTGTACGTACAAACCATTTTGCAGACGAAGCGGACGATACTCATCTTCAGTGAGTTTACCGGCTAAATAACGTTCCGTTTGGTCACGGAACTGTGCAACACGTTCATTAATCAGTTGCTGATCAAAATCAGTATATAAATACATGGCGTACAGCTAGTAGTTTCTATTATATCGCCGGCAAGGATAGCGAGATTGAACCTATCAATAAAATGCTTTTTATACATATTTCATAGCGGTTTTATTGATAAGCCTGACAAAGTTTCACGGATCTCGGTATTTACAGCACTGGATTAAATTTAAAGTAATAATGATGAAAATCTTCAATTATTATTACTTATTTTCATATAGGAAAAATTTCCTCTCATTTCATTAATAATCTAATTAACACGTTAAGAATATTACCAATTTTGACTTTCTCCCAATTGCTGTCCTACAAACTCATAGCGTATCGTAGAACGTGAAAATTTAATCGGACAAGCCAATTGTGCTTCGGTCTGCTGACTGCTGGATTTGAGTGGCACCTGTACTATCCATCCCCGCTGCTGGGCCAGATCGGAATGTAACGCTTCTTCAAGTTTGAGCACCGGTTCAACACAGACATCCAACGCGGCAAACAGCGTTTGCCATTCAGATAAAGACTTGGTCTTGATTTTATTCTGAATCGCCTGCTTCACCACAGCATGATCTTCAGCGGCATAAGAAGCGCCTTTGTCCAGGAGAATCGGCAGTTCTAAAGCCTGTGCCAGCCCCTGCATAAATGGTGGTTCCAGGCTACCAATCGACAAATAACGCCCATCCTGGGTTTCATAATAATCATAGAAAGTTCCACCATTCAGATAGCCGGATTCTGGAGATTGATGCTGATTGCCAGCCAGACTGGCAGAAGCTGCCAGATTGCTCATCGTTACCACACAATCGGTCATGGAAATGTCAATGTACTGGCCTTTGCCACTTTGTTGGCGTTCAATCACCGCGGCCAGAATCGCAATCACGGCATGCATGGAACCACCTGCAACATCGGCGACCTGAATTCCCAAGGCTGGTGGACCATTTTCAATCCGCCCACTGTGTCCGGCAATTCCGGACAAAGCCAGATAATTAATGTCGTGCCCTGCCTTATCTTTATATGTGCCAGTTTGGCCGTAACCGGTAATGGAACAGTAAATCAGTTTCGGATTAATTTCGCTTAAGGTTTGATAGTCTAGCCCAAGACGTTGCATTACACCGGGACGGAATTGCTCAATCACAATGTCATAATCTGCAATCTTGGATTTAACCAGTTCAATATTCGCAGGATCTTTCAAATCCAGTGCAACCGATTGCTTGTTTCGGTTCAAATAACTTTGTGAAGTGGCCTGTCCATTGGCAAAGGGTGGCATTAATCGCAACAGGTCCGGTCGGGTTGGTGATTCAATATGCACAACTTCTGCACCTAAATCAGCAAGATATAATGTGGCAAACGGGCCGGGTAAAAGTGTAGAAAAATCTAGGATTTTCAATCCTTTTAATGCATATGACATTGGAGTATTTGCTCTACTTATATTGCTTTTTTCAGCATCTTAGGCACATAAATGCATAAAAACAATGTCATGTTCAGCCATTTACCTTGATAGTTTCGGCAATCTAATATGTAAGAAAATGGCAAAGGTATTCTTGTAAATTGCCATTGCTTTATTATTTTTCGTCATTTAGGTCAATTATTAGTGAACATTAAAGAGACTGAAGGATTAAACATGAGTCGTGATACGATCAGTATCCACTTCGTCAATGCAGCCTTATCTGGCGTTAAGCGTCTGGGCATGGATGTCGATACTTTATTGTCTCACGTCGGGATTGAAGCAGAACTGCTGCATCAGCCCAAAGCGCGTATTTCGCCTGAACAATATACCCGCTTTATTAAAATGCTGTGGATGGTGACCCAGGACGAGCATGTCGGCTTTGACAAACAGCAACGCCGGTTGGGTACTTTTGCGATCATGTGCCAGCTGATCATTCATGCCAAAACTCTGGGTGATGCACTGGAACTGTCTTCCCAGTTCTACAAACTCTTTGGTGATGACTGGTCGGTGACCCTGGAACGCGACAAACACGAAGCACGTCTGGTTCCGCTGATTCCAAATGCGATGGATCCGGATCATTTCATTACTGAAAGCATGCTGATGATCTGGCATGGCTTGGCGTCTTGGCTCATTGAGCGTCGCCTGCCACTGGAACGCGTGCATTTTAGCTACCCTCGTCCAGACCATGCCGATGAATATGATGCCCTGTTCTTTGCGCCGGTAATGCAGTTCGATATGCCACGCACCGAGATCACTTTTGCTGCGGATTATCTGGACCTGCCAATTCGCCAGAATGAAGAAACCTTAGAAGAGTTTTTGAAAGCTGCGCCGGCACAATTGCTGGTGAAATTCAAAAACACCAACTCGCTGACTTCACGTATTCGTGATGTGCTGAAGAGCCAGATTGGCGAAGAAATGCCGACATTAAACGATGTCGCGTCGATGCTTTATCTATCACCGCAAACCTTGCGCCGCCGTCTGGCAGCCGAAGGCAAAAGCTATCAAGGCGTAAAAGATGCCTTGCGCCGTGATGCAGCAATTCACCTGTTACTTAATCCGGATCTGACCCTTGAAGATGTTGCACAACAAGTCGGTTTCAGTGAAACTAGTACTTTCCACCGCGCCTTCAAGAAATGGACCGGTGTAACCCCGGGTCTGTATCGTCAATTGCATGGCTATCATTAATCAAATGATGTTGCGAAATAACATTTAAAAATTAAAATCAGTTCTCTCCGCCTAAGCATTAGCTTAGGCTTTTTTATAATTACAATTGGCTAAATCGCTCAATTGATCTGACCCGTTCTCGTCATTGCACTTCAAAAATTAAGGATTACACTCGAATCATTAGAATAATTTTCATTAAATCAATAAAAGGAACATGCTATGAGCGAGGCATATATTATTGACGCCATTCGTACGCCACGCGGAAAAGGCAAAAAAGATGGATCTTTACATCAAGTAAAACCCATTTCATTACTGACTGGTTTACTCAATGAACTGAAAGACCGTCACGGACTGGACACCTCAAAAGTCGATGATATTGTGCTGGGTTGTGTCACCCCGATTGGTGATCAGGGGGCCGATATTGCCAAGACCGCTGCCATTGCTGCGGGTTGGGACAATGATGTCGCTGGCGTGCAAATCAACCGTTTCTGCGCTTCCGGACTCGAAGCTGTCAATCTGGCCGCACAAAAAGTCCGTTCTGGCTGGGAAGATCTGGTCGTTGCAGGCGGCGTCGAATCCATGTCCCGCGTAGCGATGGGTTCTGATGGCGGCCCTTGGGCGCTTGACCCTGAGACCAATATGGCCTGTGATTTTATTCCGCAAGGTATCGGTGCAGATTTAATTGCCACGATTGACGGTTATACGCGTTCTGATGTAGATCAATTTGCCGAACAATCACAACAGAAAGCAGCTGCCGCTCAAGCCAATGGTTATTTCAACGCCTCTGTTATCCCGGTAAAAGACAAAGCTGGTGTGGTGATTCTGGACAAAGATGAATTTATCAAACCGACAACGACCGCAGAAGGCCTGGGCAAACTCAATCCAAGTTTCGCCACTATGGGGCAAATGGGCTTTGATGCAATTGCCCTGCAAAAATATCCTGAAGTGGGTGCTGTCAATCATGTGCATCATGCAGGGAATTCTTCAGGCATTGTCGATGGTGCGGCTGTGGTTTTGATCGCATCGGAACAAGCAGTAAAAGAACAAGGTCTGAAGCCACGTGCCAAAGTACTGGCGACGGCACTGGTCGGTGCAGATCCGACCATTATGCTGACCGGCCCTGCCCCGGCTGCTCGTAAGGCCTTGGCGAAAGCCGGTTTAACAATTGATGATATTGACCTGTTTGAAGTCAATGAAGCTTTTGCTGCCGTGGTGATGCGCTTTATCAATGAAATGAAGGTTGATCCTGCCAAGGTGAATGTCAACGGCGGTGCAATTGCCATGGGACATCCACTCGGTGCGACTGGTGCGATGATTTTAGGGACGTTATTGGACGAGTTAGAACGCCAAGGCAAAAAGCGGGGTCTGGCTACACTTTGCGTAGGTGGCGGTATGGGCATCGCAACCATTATTGAACTGGTTTAAGGAGAAAAACAATGAGCGCAATTCAGTTTGAAAAAAATGCCGACAATATTGTTATTTTAACTTTTGATTCTCCAAACCAGTCTGCCAATACCATGAATGCAGATTTTCGTGCTGCCTTGGCTGAAACTGTAGAAAAACTTAAAGCCGATGAAAACATTAGCGGTATCATTTTCCGGTCTGCGAAAAAAACCTTCTTTGCTGGCGGCGATCTGGATGAACTGATTCAAGCCACGCCTGAGCATGCGACTGAATTCTTCAACATGATTGAAGAGATGAAAGCACAAATGCGCTATATCGAAACTCGCGGTATTCCTGTCGTTGCTGCACTGAATGGTACGGCGCTCGGCGGTGGCTGGGAAATTGCCCTGTGTGCCCATCATCGTATTGCCCTGAATGACCCTAAAAGCAAATTTGGCCTGCCTGAAGTCACACTGGGTTTATTACCAGGTGGCGGTGGTATCGTCCGTAGCATCCGCCTGCTCGGTCTGCAAAATGCCCTTCCTTTATTAATGGAAGGCAAACAGTTTGGAGTCGATAAAGCTAAATCTTTAGGGCTGATTCATGAGGTCGCAGACAGTACCGATGAACTGTTGAAAAAGGCCATTGCCTGGATCAAAGCCAATCCAAAATCTCAGCAGCCATTCGATGTAAAAGGCTATAAAATTCCGGGTGGTAGCCCTTCGACACCAGCAGTTGCCCAGATGCTGGCAATTGCTCCGGCGATGCTACGCGATAAAACCAAAGGCTGCTACCCTGCACCTGAAGCGATCATGTCGGCTGCGGTAGAAGGTGCACAGGTCGATGTCGATACAGCCCTGACCATTGAATCGCGTTACTTTACTTATCTGGCGACCGGTCAAATTTCTAAAAATATGATTGGCACCTTCTGGCATGGTCTGAATGCAATCAAATCCGGTGCCAGTCGCCCTCAAGGTCTTGAAAGGTGGAAAGCCACTAAAGTCGGTATTTTAGGTGCGGGCATGATGGGTGCTGGGATCGCCTATGCCACTGCCAGCAAAGGCATTCCAGTGGTGCTAAAAGACATTTCAATCGAAGCGGCTGAAAAAGGCAAAGCCTATAGCCAGAAACTGCTGGATAAAAAAGTCGCTCAAGGGCGTTTATCAGCCGAGAAACGAGATCAGTTTTTAAGCCTGATTCAAACAACCGCATCTAGTGCAGATCTAGCGAGTTGTGACCTGATCATTGAAGCCGTCTTTGAAAATCCCGCGCTCAAGGCTCAAGTCACGCAAGAGGCAGAGCAATATCTTATCAGCAACGGGGTGATGGCTTCGAATACCTCGACCCTGCCGATCACAGAATTAGCCCAGGCTTCAAAAAATGATCAGAACTTTATCGGCCTGCATTTCTTCAGTCCGGTCGATAAAATGCAGCTAGTCGAAATTATCAAAGGTAAAAATACCTCGGCAGAAACGCTGGCCAAAG
The DNA here is from genome assembly GCF_056857555.1 of Acinetobacter sp. L-24. Next base: position 445,375 of record NZ_JBSXNI010000044.1, read on the forward strand.
CTTTCGATTTCGTGCAGCAGATTGGCAAATTACCGATTGTGGTGAATGACAGCCGTGGCTTCTTTACCAGCCGCGTGTTTGGCACCTTTGTACAGGAAGGCTTGCGTCTGCTAGCAGAAGGCGTACATCCGGCACGAATTGAAATGGCAGCTCTCAAAGCCGGTATGCCGGTAGGCCCGTTGGCGATTCAGGATGAAGTGTCCTTGACCCTGTCTGAACATGTGGCCAATGAAAGATACAAAGCTTTAGGAGCACAAGGTCAGACCATCACTAAATCACCTGCGGATGACGTGATTCACAGCATGATTCACGAATTTAACCGTAAAGGTAAGGCCGCAGGCGCAGGTTTTTATGATTATCCGGCCGATGCCAAAAAGCAGCTCTGGTCTGGTCTCAGCCACTGGAAAAAAGACAACGATATTTCTGAACAGGAAATGATTGACCGCTTCCTGTTTGTACAGGCACTGGATACGGTTCGCTGTCTAGAAGAAGGTGTTTTGGAATCTGTCGTTGATGCCAATGTCGGTTCCATTTTTGGTATTGGCTTTGCCGCCTGGACGGGCGGTGCAGTACAATTCCTGAATCAGTATGGTTTAGCCAAAGCCGTGACCCGTGCCAAAGTACTTGAAAATAAATATGGCGAACGCTTCAAAGCCCCACAACTCCTCAAAGATCGCGCAGCACACGCCCAGCCGATTCAATAACTTAGGCACTTAAATAAAAGAGGAACGTGTTTCCTCTTTTTTATCTTCTGGATTTGCTTAATGCACTGGATAGACTCATCTGATGACAGATTTCGATCTGCTTTTTGATCAATTTATGTTATAAAGTTACATAAGTTTGATATCCACGTGGGTAAGACCTATGACTGATCACAGTTCACCTGAAAAATCTCCTTGGGGCTGGAAAGCACTTATCATCTTCTGTATTTTAGGTGGATTATTCATGCTTATTTTTTGGCTCGCGATAAGTAATGAACCGGATTACATGCCAAGCCAGCAAAATAAACAAACTACCCAGCAACACGCTTTTAAAAATGCACCGACGATGTCTCCAGAAGCCATTGCCAAAGCGCAAGCAGATCGTGAATCACGTGAAGCTGCCAATACTGCTCATCCAGGTACGACAGCCGCTGAACACAATATGTCAGCTGAAGAACATGCCAATATGGATAATGCCGAGCACAGCTCAAATGCAGCACATGGCCACTGATCCAGATTCAGTCTATGCATAAAAAAGCGAGGTCAATGCCTCGCTTTTTTGTATTTGAAGGGCTGAAAATTAAAGTTTTAAATACATATCAATATGCGGAATACCACAATCCAGATATTCCTCACCTTGAGCTTCAAATCCCAGCGCTTGATAGAAGCCAATGGCATGCACTTGCGAAGATAGCTTGACCAACTCACGCTGCTCTGCACGCGCATAGTCAATCACGGCCTGCATCAAGCGCTGACCAACACCTAAACCGCGTGTTGTTGCTAGGACTGCAACCCGACCGATACTGTTATTTGACAATAAGCGTGCTGTAGCAATCGCCTGATCCTGCTGAAAAACAATGAAATGTACAGCAACCACATCCTCAGCATCCCACTCATCTTCAGCTGCTATATGCTGTTCTTGAATAAATACGGCTTCACGAATCGCTTTGGCATACACTGCCAAAGCTTTCCAGCTGCCGGACACTATTTTCAGTTCTGGGTTGTTTAGCATTTAGAACCAATTCCCTGCTGATCCCACTGGTCATTGAGCAACAATTCCAGTGAATGTTTCTGGATACCATACATCTCTTTTAAGGCCTGAATTTGTGCCAGAACCGCCTGATCAGGTTGTTGATAGTCTTTACGTTTTGTCGCCAGAATCATTTTATTTTTACTGGTATGTTCCAGCGCCACAAATTCAAAAACTTTGGTTTCATAACCATAAGCTTTGAGCAGTAAAGCACGAATGGTATCGGTCAACATTTCTGCCTGCTGTCCGGCATGAATACCAAACTGTAACATCGGGCTGAGGACTTTTGGCGCCTGCAACTGCGGACGCAATTCCTTATGACAACACGGTGCACACATGATCATCTGTGCATTCAGGCGAATCCCGCTATGAATCGCAAAATCTGTTGCTACATCACAGGCATGTAAGGCAATCATCACATCCAGACGTTCTGGCGCATAAGTACGCACATCCCCCTGGAAAAAGTCCAGCTGATCAAAACCAGATTGCTGCGCGACATTCTGGCAGAATTCAACCATTTTCGGATTAAGCTCTACCCCGGTAACATACGGCGTTTGACCATGTTTTTGTATATAGTCATATAAAGCACAAGTCAGATAGCCCTTACCCGAACCAAAATCCACCACGCGCAGGCCTTCAGCCTGTGGCTTAATCTGTGCCAATGCACCTGAGAAGATTTCTACAAACTTATTAATCTGCTTCCATTTACGCGCCATGCTCGGAATGATTTGCGCTTTTTGATCGGTAATACCGAGATATTGGAGAAAGATGCTGTCCTGATCGACATAACGTTGTTTAATCCGGTCATGGCCTTGTTCAGCAGGCTTCACCTGATTCATCGTGGCTTTATGTTTGCTACGCGTTAACATAGCTTTTTTCTTGTTTTTTTTCAGCTGTAATTCTTCATCTACTGTCATCAGATTGGCCTGTTTGCAACACGCCAGTAGTGAAGTAACCTGGAATAATGCTTCATCTAAAGGATAATTTTTCGTGACATCCTGCGTCTTGTAACGATATAGACAGCTCAATACGCGCTGTTCATTTAATGTAATGACTCGCAAGGTCATTTTCTCTAAATCCTGCAGTTCACCTTTATACTGGCTTAAGATCAGGCGATCGAATTGATTCCTTTCAACAGCTTGCTGAAAGGTATCCAAGAATTGCTGTTCCTGATCTGAGAGAGTTGCCAACGTTGACATAGATAAAACCTGAAATGAATTGCGCATCAAGTTTAAATCTTCTTAACCTAAAAGCAAAATTGAATTACTATACAAGTGTATATTTGAAAAAGAATGACAATCATGCAGAATGCTCCACTGGTTCCAGATTATGATCAAAATGAGGAACGGATTAACTATATTAGTCATGGTGTAGGTGCCGGGCTGTCCATTATTGCCGGTATTCTTTTGATTATTAAAGGGTCTTACCTGAGTACTGGACAATGGATTGGTCTTTGGGTTTATGCACTGAGCATGATTCTGTTATTTTCTGCTTCCATGCTTTACCACATGGCCACTGCAGCAGACCGTCGTTATTTTTATAAAAAAATCGATCATACTGCGATTTATTATTTAATCGCCGGAACTTATACCCCTTTCCTATCGATTGCCATTCCGACCGCCAAAGCCCAGTATTTATTGATTGCACTGTGGGTGATTGCCCTTCTTGGTACACTTTTCAAGTTCGTTTTCATTCATCGTTTCCAGAAACTTTCTTTAGCGGCTTATCTGGCCATGGGCTGGCTGGCGCTGCTGGTGATTGATGATATGCAGCAATATTTAAGTGTTCAATCTTTAACCTTTCTCATCATTGGTGGACTCGCTTATACCGTGGGTGCATTGTTTTACGCTTTAAAAAGAGTAAGATATACCCACGCTATCTGGCACATATTTGTATTGATAGGCGCAGGATCACATTTTCTGTCTATCTATCTTTACGTGATTTAATCATCTCCTTTTTCATTTCAGTGACCCTGAGCGAGTTGAAGCGAGAAGATTGCAGTTGTTTTTTTAAAAAATTACGCCTTTTTTAAAAAGATTACGCTTTTAAAACTAAGTTTTTTTATTTTTAGTAAGTGTAAGGTTTTCCATGGCGTCGTCTAATTCTGCTGCTCAGCCAGCACAAAATTCAAAATTTCGCGTTTTAACAGCAAGCTTGGTAGGCACTACAATCGAATTCTTCGATTTTTATATTTATGCCACCGCTGCTGTCATTATTTTTCCGTATCTGTTTTTCCCTACCAGTACAGATCCGATGACCGCAACCATTCAGTCTCTTGCGACTTTTGCCATTGCATTTATTGCCCGTCCGATTGGTGCAGCATTATTTGGTCATTTAGGTGACCGGATCGGACGAAAAGCCACCTTGGTTGCAGCTTTGCTGACTATGGGGATTTCAACCGTTGCGATTGGTCTATTGCCAACTTATGCGCAAATCGGAATTGCTGCGCCACTGTTACTTGCACTGTGCCGTTTAGGTCAGGGCTTGGGTCTGGGTGGTGAATGGTCAGGTGCGGTACTTCTTGCAACTGAAAATGCCCCGGAAGGCAAACGTGCCTGGTATGGCATGTTCCCGCAACTGGGTGCTCCGATCGGCTTTATTCTGGCAACAGGTTCTTTCCTGACGCTTGGCGCTTTCATGTCTGAAGCTGACTTTATGGCTTGGGGCTGGCGTATTCCGTTTATCTCAAGTGCCTTGTTGGTAATTGTCGGTTTATGGATCCGTTTAAAACTGCATGAAACGCCTGCTTTCCAGAAAGTGCTGGATAAACAAAAAGAAGTAAATGTTCCTTTTGTTCAAGTGTTCAAAAAGCACTCTCGTATGCTAGTTCTGGGTACGATTGCTGCAATCTGTACATTTGTTGTGTTCTACCTTACTACGGTATTTGCATTGCAATGGGGAACCAAACAACTCGGTTATTCCCGTGAAGAATTCCTGCAATTGCAGTTAGTTGCAACCCTGTGTTTTGCTGCATTCATCCCGCTTTCAGCAGTATTGGCAGAGAAATTTGGCCGTAAGACTACTTCCATTGCGGTATGTGTCATTTCTGCGATCTTCGGTATCTTCTTTGCAGATATGCTTGAATCTGGCAGCACCTTGGTGGTGTTCCTGTTCTTGTGTATTGGTCTGGCGATTATGGGCTTAACTTATGGGCCAATCGGTACTGTATTGTCTGAAATCTTCCCGACTTCAGTACGTTACACGGGTTCTGCATTGACCTTTAACTTGGCAGGCATTTTCGGCGCATCATTTGCACCGTTAATCGCAACCAAGCTGGCAACAGCCTATGGTTTATCTGCAGTCGGTTATTATCTGACCGCAGCATCTATCCTGTCACTTGTCGCGTTTTTGCTGATTCGTGAAACCAAGAATGATGATGTAAATAATCAGATCTAAGATTTTAGATTGATTCAAAAGCCAGCACTTGATGCTGGCTTTTTTTATGATTTCACAACAAAACTCGGCTACTTATCTCGTTAAATTTGCTCAACAATCAAATGAACTCAATTCAAAAAATGAGGCAAGGCCATGCAGGATCTTATTGAATACCTATCGCAGGAGCAGTTGGTCAATATCATTATTTTGCTGGAAGATGATAAAAAATTAGAAGCTGTTCGCTATATCACCGAGAATACGCCCTTGGATGAAGCTCAGGCACTGCAAGTGATTGATGAAATTGTGCGGGAACATGATGTGGTCATGAAGCATGAAAGTACCGGTCCACGCTTTAGTGATGATGCCGCTGATATCGACCTGGTGACACCACCACTGGAAATCCCCACCCATCCTAGTTTGAGCACATCCACAGAAGCTGAAATTACTGCACAGCAATTACGTGAAAATGTGCCAACCCGAAAAATCGAAAAGAAAATTTGGATGATGGCGGCCGTCGCGGTGGTGTTATTGATTCTGGTCTGGATCATCAGTTAACGCGGTACAGCACGTCGACTGAATTTAAATCAGTTCAATAATATCAATGGTAGGCGGCACCCGGAAACGGAAAGGCACGCCGACCAAGCCGGTACCGACAGTAACGAACACATCTGCATGTTCATGGCGGTACATGCCCTTTTTATGTCCCAAAATTGAAACCTTTTTCATGACGTAATTAGTTAGCCAAGGCAGCTCTACCTGTCCGCCATGAGTATGCCCGGACAGCATCAGAGGGCGCGTCGGCAGTTTGGGAATCATATCGACCGTATCCGGGTTATGCGAAAGAATGACCCAAGGCTTGTCCTGAGGCAAGTCTGGCAAACTGCGCATATCGGCTTTTCCAGCCCAGAGATCACCCACGCCCAAAAGTCGGAATTCATCAAATTCGACAATTTGACCTTCGATATCCATGACCTGATTGACTTGCAGTGCATAGTGCAACAGTTCGCGAATCGGCGGTCCGGGATATTGCTCGTCATGGTTACCATTGACTGAATAGACCGGAGCGTGAATCTCTTTTAAAACTGCCAATTCCTGTGCCAGTTTATTTTCTGGCTCGTAAGTCCAGTCGCCAGCAACCACCACCAAATCAGGTTGAATATGATTTAATTTGTGTACAATTTGTCGCAACTGACGCTCATGACCCGAAAACAGACCGATATGCAAATCTGCAATCAGGGCGATTTTCACCGGCTGCTTTAAACGTTTATCTGCATTGATCTGATATTGTGTCGTTTTCACTTGAATTAAATGCGGCTCGATAAAGCGTGCATAAGTCAAAACCCCACTGAGCAAAAATACAAAAATGGCTTCATGCAGCGAATAATACCCCGTCCATCCAGCATAAATACTGAAGAAAACCAAAGGGATTAATAAATAGGCAAGATAAAACGCCAGCAAATGACCAAAAGCTTTAAAGGGATGAATGGTTTCGGTACGTGATTGGCTCGACCATGCCTGAGCCACAGCCCAGATGACTAAAATCGCCATTCCCAAGTAAAAATAAAACAGTACGGAATTCGAATCCCACATAAATTGGCCTTATTCAGTCGAGCAGCAGATTACTGGCTTTATATTTATCTTTTCATAGCTGGCAATTATACTCAATTCTAATTTTTCATTCTTCGACTTATATGGCCACTGCTCCCCGCGATCAAGTTCATCTTCAATCCTCAGGTTTTATGCGCACTCATCGCTATAAAGCCGGCATTTTACTGAGCTGTAGCCTGGTACTGGGTCTGCCTGCATGTAGCACCTTACCCAAGCAAACCGAACAGCCAAGCCAGATGGCATTTGAAACGGATACATCGCAAACCAGCCTGGCACAAATTGTTGAACCTTTACGTGATCAGAACATCGGGTTGACTGGTTATCGCGTGCTGTATGATCCGCTTGAAGCACTGGCTGCGCGGATTCAGCTGATTAATAAAGCGGAACGTAGTCTGGATCTGCAATATTACATCTGGGATAACGACCGGATCGGTTCCCTCGCCCTGCATGCGATTATTCAGGCAGCAGATCGTGGCGTAAAAGTGCGCCTGCTGATGGATGACAATAATGCCAAGAAAATGGAAGGGATTTATCTGGCCTTAAACCAGCATCAAAATATCGATGTCAAACTGTATAATCCCTATCGCTTTCGTAAATACCGCGCCATGGACATGGTGCTGGATTTAAAGCGCATTAACCGCCGCATGCACAATAAAAGCTTTATTGCCGATAACCAGATTGCCTTGATTGGCGGGCGCAATATGAGTAACCAGTATTATAATGTCAGTGAAAGCTATCAGTTCTCTGATGTCGATGTGATGCTGGTCGGTGCGGCATCGGATGAAATCATTCATTCCTTCGATGAATACTGGAATGATGATTATGCCTATCCGGTGCAAGAGGTTGTGAATCCACGGCATCATGCTTTACGTTTTCCAAGCTTAAAACAACAGCTAGAAACCCATAGTCAGGATCCAGCGACTCAAAATTATCTGGATCTGGCTAATCGTTCCAGAGCCTTTGACCAATGGCTGGAACAAAACATTCAGCTGGATTGGGTTGAAGCCGAAGTAGTCAAAGATCCACCGAGCAAAATCAAGGCCAAAGCCAAAACCGAAGAACATCTCAATTTCCAGTTATTACAGCGTCTGGAAAAACCTGAACAAAGTGTCGATATTGTCTCTGCCTATTTTGTTCCGGAAAAAATTGGTGCAGACCGTTTAAAGAAACTGGCGAATGAGAATATCAAGGTTCGCGTCCTGACCAACTCTTTTAAGGCCAACGACGTTGCTGTGGTGCATGCCTTTTATGCCAAATATCGTCAGGATCTATTGGAAAATGGGGTGCAGCTGTATGAGTTCTTGGCAGCGCCAGAAGCTAATCACCTAAATGCCAATACTGAGGAAATTTCGAAAAAAGCTAAAGTCAGCCTGAAAGGACTGAGCCGTTCCAGCCTGCATGCCAAACTGATGGCACTGGATCAAAAACAGGTGTTTATTGGTTCTTTTAACTTTGATCCGCGTTCAGCCTATTTGAATACTGAAATTGGCGTGTTGCTGAACAGTCCGTCTTTGGCACGTGCAGTACACGACACCATGGACAAAAATTTAAGCAAATATGCGTATAAACTGGTGCTGGATGCGAATCAGAACATTAACTGGAAAATCAAGAAAGCCAATGGTGACGTTCAAACGTTTACCAAAGAACCAAAAATGAAATGGTATCAGAAAGCTGGACTTAAACTGGTGTCGTGGCTGCCTATTGAAGGCTTTATGTAAGTTTGATTCTTTGAACAAAAACCATAAAAAAGCCTCTTATTGAGGCTTTTTTAATACCCGTGACTGAAGTTCAACTAGGCCAGTCTGCATTTTTTCCTGGACCACACGGGTAAGGCTTTCAACCGTATGCCCTTCCGTGGCAATTGCAGGTAAAGCCACTAAATGTGCAATGACTTGCGGCATTTCCAGTACTTTTTTGACATGGGCAGCAAAACTGATGTCATTGACAAACGGCGCAACCATATCCAGTTCACCCTGCTGATTCACATAACAAATCAGACAGATTTGTACAGGACGCTGCGCTTCAATCGCGGCGCCTAAAATCCGGCCGTGCACTTTTTTGATGGCTCGCCCATCAGAAGTCGTCGCTTCAGGAAAGAACAGCACCGGAATATTCTGTTTCAGGAAACCGGTAATTTGTTCACGAATCCTGACGGAATCTCCTGAACCACGTTTAATAAATAAGGTGCCACCACCCTTGGCCAATTTGCCTAGAATTGGCCAGTTCTCAATTTCTGCTTTCGCCAGAAAAAATACGCGTGCCCCTGAACCCAGAACTGCAATATCGAGCCAGGACACATGGTTACTGACCCATAAGGCGGGTTCACGCGGAATCTCGCCATGTACCCGCACTTCGATATTGAATACTTTGCATAACTGGCGGCAAAAATGTTGCACATAGCGAGTATTAGTCGGGTTATTCGGATTTTTATATAAGCCATGACGAAAAACCAAATAGAACCCCTCACTGATGGTGGCCAATGAGGCGGTAATTTTCCGGCTATACAGAAAAAACTTGGCCAAGCCTTCGATATCTGGAGTCTGGTTTTGTACAGTTGAGTTCATAAAAACGTCATTAAATCCTAAGCGAGATACAGGGAATATCCACGAATTAAACTCATTCTATACTGTTCATTCGCAACTTGCATTGATAATAAAAATCGACCAATAGCATCTATATCTTCAATTTTAATTGGATTAAAAAATCATTCAAAATAAAACTATCGAAATATTAGATTGAAAAGGATCGTAGCCATGCCAGATCAAACCCAGCCCGCGAACGACACACCTCCGCCTTTACAAGTGCTCAAATATATTTTGGGCGGCACCTTCATCTATGCCGTGGTACTGGTAACACTTGCACAACTGTTTATCAGCGCACTTTAAACCAAAGCCGCGCTAATTCGGTATCTGCTCAGCCCTTTTTCAACTACACTAAAGTTTTCAAGTGGAGATTGGCCTGAGTGGAATATTTACAACAACATCGAGGGAAAGAGCGCGTCATTCTGGTGAGTGTCAGCGTACAAATGCTGGATGACCTTGATGCTGAAGAGTTTCGTTTGCTGGCACAGTCTGCAGATGCCGAAATTCTGGAACATATTCATGCTCAGCGGGTTAAACCTGATGCCAAATTTTTTATCGGCTCCGGCAAGGCAGAAGAAATTGCCGAACGTGTAAAAGAACTAGATGCCAATCTGGTCATTTTTGATCATGCCTTAACCCCTGCTCAAGCCCGGAACCTGGAACAGGTAATCAAATGCCGCGTGGTAGATCGTACCGAACTGATTCTGGATATTTTTGCCCAGCGTGCACGTACCTACGAAGGCAAGCTGCAAGTTGAACTGGCACAATTACAGCATTTATCTTCGCGCTTGATTCGTAGTCGTGGCAATCTCGATAGCCAGAAAGGCGGGATCGGTTTGCGTGGTCCGGGTGAAACCCTGCTGGAAACAGATCGGCGCTTGCTACGTATCCGTATGGGGCAACTCAAGGCACGTATTGATAAAGTCCGCCAAACCCGGATGCAAGGCCGTGTTGCCCGTCAAAAAGCAGCTGTTCCAACAGTATCTTTAGTCGGTTATACCAATGCCGGCAAGTCGACCCTGTTTAACTTACTCGCCAACAGCGATGTTTATGCAGCCGATCAGCTGTTTGCCACTTTGGACCCAACCTTACGGCGTCTGGAATGGGATGGAATCGGCAATCTGGTACTGGCCGATACGGTAGGTTTTGTCCGTAATCTTTCCCATTCACTGGTAGAATCCTTTAAGGCAACGCTGGAAGAAACCGTTGAAGCCACACTGTTACTGCATGTGATTGATTCAAGTAGCCCAGAGATGCTGGAACAGATTGAAGCCGTTGACAAAGTGCTGAAAGAAATTGGGGCCGATGTTCCCATCCTTCAGGTCTACAATAAAATTGACTGTAGCGGTGAAGAAGCCAAAATTATTTATCGACGCCCGGGCGAACCGGAACGGGTCTATGTCTCGGCACATAGTGGCGAAGGTATCGACCTGCTGCGTAAAGCGGTACATGAGTCCTTGATGGGGCAACTACAGTCCTTCGATTTAATCCTGAAACCTGCCTACGGCAAGCTGCGTAACCAGCTCTATGGTCTGAATGTGATTCAGTCTGAACATTATGATGATGAAGGCCAACTGCATCTGCACATTCGAATTGCGCCACAAAAACTGGAACAATTGATTAAACAGGCGCATTTACCCTTGGATGAAATTCTGGGCAAACAGGCGCAGCAGTTTCAACGTCCACTGGAAGCGTTTGAAATCCAGTCAAAGATCGAGTAAAACTTGATAAGTAAACTTATTAATATTAATGATTATAGCAATGAACTGGATAAAACGAATAGATTGGCCAGCATGGATCGGCACCCTGTTACTTATTATTGTCTTTCGGGAAGCTTCGGTTTGGTTAATGACCCAACTGAATCATCCTGAATTAGGCAATCTGGTCGGGTTATTGAGCCTTTTAATTGCGCTGTTTACCTGGCGCTACTTTGGCAAACTCCCCGCTCGCCTCGTGGATACCAATAACAAATTAATGAAGGAAAGTGCCTTTGCTTTCCTGCCTGTCAGTGCAGGTGCACTGATGATGCTGGTACATATGGGCCAGAAAATTCCGGCCTTTCTGTTCATCATGTTTTTCAGCACCCTGATTCCTTTATGGATTTACGCCAAAATGGCCAAGCGCTGGTTATAGGAGTTCCGCATGTTATCTATTTTGTATGGCTTTGCGGTTACGCTCAGCGCCTATCTGATTGCCAAACCCTGTAACCGGTTCATACCGCAAATTCCCGTCATCGTGTTCAGCATGTTCTTTGTACTGGTGATTTTATTTGTGCTGGGCATTCCCTATGAAAATTACATGGATGAAGTTAATCCGCTTTTCAACCATTTACTCGGCTATGTGACCGTCGCCCTGGCGATCCCTCTGGCCGCGATGCGCTACGATGACTTGCCGCTCAAAGCCATTATCGGCATTTTGGTTTTTGCCAGTATCAGTGCTGTCGCCTTGCCGATGGGACTGGCTTATCTGCTGCATATGTCCTCTGCAGATATTATGGCGTTTGCTACCCGCGCAGTGACCACTCCAATTGCGATTAATATTGCCACCTTGCTGGATGCACCCATCAGCATGGTCATTCTGATCGTGATTCTTTCTGGCGTGATTGGTGCAGCTTTTTCTCCATTTATTCTGAGACATATTAATGATGAACGTGCCTCCGGATTGGCTTTAGGACTGGCCGCACATGCCATCGGCACAGCTCAGGCCTGGCAGCGCGGCAGTGTTGCAGGTCGTTATGCTGCTTTTGGCATGGCGGTAAATGCGGTCTTTACCGCGATCTGGTTGCCAACTTTTATACTTTATTTGCAAAAAATGTGACTAGTGAATCAAATTATTCATTTGTTTTATAGGGTAATCGTTCTTACTATAGAGTAAGAACACTAATCTCACCTAGGAACAGATATATGAAAAAGGTTCAATTCTTTTCAACTTTACTTTTAGCCTCTTTCAGCCATCTGGCTTTGGCCTCTGACCTTTCAGGGACATGGAGAAATATTGACGACAAAACTGGTTCACCTAAAGCATTCCTCGAAATTCGTGAGACGGCTTCCGGCGTCTATGCTGCCAAGATCACAAAAATCACCCCGCGTCCTGGATATACCCCGAAAGAAAACTGTGTGTCCTGTCCTGCACCTTATACCAATAAACCTATTCTCGGCCTGGATGTGCTCACTGGCTTAAAGCACGTCGGCAATAACAGTTTTGCTCAAGGCAAGCTGCTTGATCCATTATCAGGGAATCTTTATAACACCAAGGCAAAATTAAGTGCCAATGGGAAACGTCTTATTCTACGTGGTTATATCGGGGTATCAGCCCTTGGCCGTAGTCAAACCTGGATTAAGCAGGATTAATTCCTGCTTAATTAAAAAAATGTGATGGAGTTATGCTTTAGTAGATAGAAGCTTGCATTTTAATGCATTAAGTTGTATGAATATTAAACATATGCTTTTTTCATGCAATATAGATTATGAAAGTGTATTAACGTAGTTTGCATCATCGTTCACCACATGGAATTAGGTGAATGTTCATAAAAAAATAAGGATAAGGATATCGCATGTATAAAATCGCAATTTTAACTGTTTTTTCAGCTTCTTTATTCACAGGCTCTATGGCTTTTGCTCAGGAGTTATCTGGTCTCTGGCAACAGATTGATGATAAAACTGGTTCACCTAAAGCATTGATTGAAATGAAAACTCAGGCTGATGGCTCGTATACCGGAACGATTACTAAAGTCACACCTCGCCCAGGTTATACACCACGAGAAAAATGTGTCAAATGTCCATCACCTTATACCGATAAACCGATTTTGGGATTAGACGTTATTAAAGGACTGAAACCCACCACCAAAAATAACTATGCACATGGCCGGGTACTCGATCCACTCACCGGCAAAATTTATGATTTAAAAGGGCGGATTTCTGCCAATGGGAAACGACTGACTTTACGTGGATATATCGGAATATCTGCGATTGGTCGCACACAAACCTGGATTCGCCAGGATTAATAAAAACAGCACTTTTGTGTTGAGGATATTTTATTCATCTATAAAAAAGGAATAAATATAATGAAACAAACTAAATTAGGATTAATGTTCATCGCTGCACTGATGACTGGGACTGCTTATGCGCAGGATCTGACTGGCATCTGGCAGCAAATTGATGATAAAACCGGCTCACCAAAAGCGATTATTGAAATTCGTCAAAATGATAATGGGACTTTTGCTGGAAAAATTATTAAAGTAACTCCACGTCCAGGCTATACCCCACAGAAAACCTGTAGTAAATGTCCTGCACCTTATACCAACCAGCCGATCTTGGGCATGGATGTATTGACTGGCTTAAAACATGTGGAAGGCACCAATAATTATGAGAAAGGTAAAGTGATTGATCCATTAGCAGGTAAAATTTATGATGCTCGAGTGCGTCTGAATGCCAATGGCAAACGTTTAACCTTACGTGGTTATGTCGGTGTGTCCGCTTTAGGCCGTAGCCAGACCTGGATTCGCCAAGATTAACACCTAATTCTCATTATTCGAAAAAGCTGCCAACTTGGCAGCTTTTTTTATAGTGCATCAACTCTATAGTATTCAGATAAGTGTTGACTATTTTAGTAAGATTTCTAACATGAGCGGGCGATGATAAAAATTCTTTGGAATGACTCTCTATGTTTAAAAAAATATTACTTGCCGCGCTTACAGCAGGATGTATGACCAATCTTTGGGCAGACGATATTACCGGGACCTGGCAACAAATTGATGATAAAACGGGAGCGGCTAAAGCGATTATCGTTATTAGCAAAGAAGCAAATAATACCTATTCAGGCAAAATTGTAAAAATCACGCCTCGCCCAGATTATAATCCACGTGAAAAATGCAATAACTGCCCTGCACCTTATACCAATCAGCCTATTTTAGGCATGACCATTTTAAAAGGCCTAAAACTGGTTGAAGGCACCAAGAACTATGACAAAGGTCGTATTATCGACCCATTGGCAGGTAAAATTTATGATGCAAAAATGCGTTTAAACAATACCGGTAAACGTTTAACCTTACGTGCCAGCATTGGCGTTTCAGTTCTAGGCCGTAACCAGACCTGGATTCGAGCAGACTAAATTTTAAAACTAAAAAAGCCACGTAATCACGTGGCTTTTTTAATAGCTTTACTTACATCACCGGATTATCTACTGCAAACATCTGCTGATCTTCTAGGCGGAATGCCATCAGTTGATTGCCCCAGACACAACCGCCATCTACATTCTGAATCTTGTTCGAAATGGTTTTACCGTTCAAAGCGGCCCAGTGACCAAACAGGATCTGATGAGTTTGTGCTGTCTGTGATTCAAACTCAAACCAGGGTCTGAAGCCTTCTGGCATTGGATCATTCAGTGAATCTTTAAAACTATATTCCAGACGTCCCTCAGCGTCAGTTAAACGCATTCGGGTGAGGTAGTTCACGATACAGCGAATACGTTCATGGCCTTGTAGCTGATCCGACCAAAGTGCGGGTTCTTTCCCGAACATTTCTTTCAGGAAATCATCCAGCACATCAAAGTCATCATGAGCCATGATCGCTTCAACTTCTTGGGCCAATTGCGCAGTTTTTTCTGCACTCCAGATATTCGGAATCCCAGCATGCGTCAGAATGGTCTGCTCATTCGGAAATAGACACATTGGCTGTTTTCGCAGCCAGTCAATCAAGTCATCACTGTCGATCGCATCAATCACATCACGGACATTGTCTTTTTCTTTCACCGGTTTGATGCCGCGGGCATAAGCCAGCAAAGTCAAATCATGATTTCCCAAGACCGTCGCAGCCGCACCTTGTTCAGCCAGCTTTTTGATAAACCGCAACGCTGCAATTGAGTTTTCACCACGTGCAACCAAATCTCCAGCAAACCAGATAAAATCTTGTTCTGCATCAAACTGGATTTCTTTAAGCAAAGCTTTCAAGGCCTCAAAACAGCCTTGAACATCACCAATCACATAATTATATCGAGCAGTACGGTTCATCGTAATTTAAGCCACCATTTGATCTGAAAGTGCAACAAACTGTTCAAGGGTCAGGGTTTCTGGACGCGCCATCGGGTCAACACCCGCTTTTTCAAAACCCTCCTCAACCAGCATACCCTTCAAGCTGTTACGCAGAGTTTTACGACGCTGGGTAAATACATGCGATACCAGACGTGCTAGCGCTTTTTCATTCTTCGCCACAATCGGTTTAACTTTATAAGGCTCCAAACGGAACACTGCTGAGGTCACTTTTGGTGGTGGATTAAAAGATCCAGGTGGCACTTCGAACAAGAAAGTCGGTTTACAGAAATATTGAATCATCACCGACAGACGGCCATACTCCTTGGTATTGGGTGATGCGGTAATGCGGTCCACCACTTCTTTTTGCAGCATGAAATGCATGTCTTGCACTTTGTCACCAAATTCCAAGAGATGGAATAATAGTGGCGTTGAAATATTATAGGGCAAGTTACCGACGACACGTAATGGACGATCTTCCTGGAACAATTGAGAATAATCATATCTCAATGCATCGGCTTCAATAATGGTTAAACGTTCAGGATGCGGCACACGACCCGGCAGGCCAGCAGCCAGATCACGATCCAGCTCAAGTACGGTTAAGGCATCACATTCACCAATTAAAGGTGAAGTCAAAGCGGCCAGACCCGGGCCAATTTCCAGAATGTTCTGACCTGGACGCGGATTGACTGAGCGTACAATTTTGGCAATGACACGCTGGTCATGTAAAAAGTTTTGACCAAATCTTTTTCGAGCCTGATGCCCTTCATCTTTTGGGTTTAAGGCATTAATTTGATACATAAAAACATTTCCAACGTGAGTGATGAACAATAATCAGTGGCGCGCCAGATCGAGGGCTAAATCGACAGCAACGTGCAGGCTGGAACTTTTCGCAAGTCCCGTCCCCGCAAGGGAGAGTGCTGTGCCATGATCAACAGAAGTTCGAATAAACGGTAAGCCGAGGGTAATATTAATGGCTTCACCAAAGCCCTGTGATTTTAACACAGGTAAGCCCTGATCGTGATACATCGCCAGAACAGCATCAGCATCTTTTAGGTTTTCTGGAGTAAATAAAGTATCAGCAGGCAGGCTTAAACTCATGTTGATACCTTGGGCACGATAGCTTTCGAGTACCGGATTGATCACTTCAATTTCTTCCATCCCCAAATAACCGCCCTCCCCGGCATGCGGATTTAAACCGCAAACCAGTATATTCGGCTGTTCAATCTTGAATTTGGATTTCAGGTCGTGAATCAGAATATCAATCACCTGATGCAAGCGTTCAGGCGTAATCGCATCTGCCACGGCACGAAGCGGAAGATGGGTAGTGGCCAAGGCCACGCGTAAAGTTTTGGTGGCCAGCATCATGACTACACGTGGAACACCAGCAAATTCCTGGTAATACTCGGTATGACCACTAAAAGAAATGCCCGCTTCATTTATCACGGACTTTTGTACAGGCGCAGTCGCGACGCCGACACTTTTTCCTGACATGGCATAGTCTGCGGATCGACGCAGTTGCTCCAGTACATAAGCCGCATTGTTCGGATTCAGCTCACCCAATACGACGTCTTGCTGCACGGGAACATGCTCTACAAATAGCTGACCGATGCCTGAAGATGACTCCTGTCCTTGATATTCAATCAGCTCAACCGATAATTTGAGTATCTGAGCACGTTGCTCGAACATATGAATATCCGCCAATACCACAATTGGGCGCTCATCAACACGATCTGCAAGACTCAGGCAAATATCAGGACCAATTCCGGCAGGTTCCCCACTGGTGACATATAAAGGCAGCATCATCTTCTCAATTTGGCAAAGCTGAGAAATATTATAACCCGATCACGCCTACGCTGTAGTAATCATTGCAAAGAGTACTTATAAATCAATATTTTGATACCATTGAAACTATGGTTACAAATATAGTTGCAGTTTTTGTAGCATATAAAGGCTTAGGTCTTTCTTTCACCAGGGAGATTAGATAAAATACAGCGCTTGAAATTTTAATTTTCATTTGTGATTCTTCACGTATTCGTTTAGAATCGCGTCTCCTTTAGTTTGGACAGATTCCATAGTCCAAACCAACTATAATAGGTAGTGGTTTAATGAAAACTCTCAGCGCTAAGCCAGCTGAAGTTCAACACGACTGGTACGTTGTTGATGCTTCTGGCAAAACTTTAGGTCGCCTTGCGACTGAAATCGCTCGTCGTTTACGCGGTAAGCATAAAACTTCTTATACTCCTCACGTTGACACTGGCGACTACATCGTTGTTATCAATGCTGAAGAAATCACTGTGACTGGTAAAAAGTCACAAGATAAGAAATACTATCGCCACACTGGTTTCCCTGGTGGTATCCGTGAGACTAACTTTGAAAAGTTAATCGCTCACAAACCAGAAGCAGTTCTAGAAAAAGCTGTTAAAGGTATGTTACCTAAAGGTCCTCTTGGTTATGCAATGATCAAGAAAATGAAAGTGTATGCAGGTACTGAGCATCCACACGCTGCTCAACAGCCACAAGTTTTGGACATCTAAGGGATAACAGCACATGGCTACTAATTATGGTACAGGTCGCCGTAAGACCGCAACTGCACGTGTTTTCCTATCAGCTGGTACTGGTAAACTCGTAATTAACAACCGTACTCTTGAACAGTATTTCGGTCGTGAAACTGCTCGTATGGTTGTTAACCAACCACTTGAGCTTCTTGAAGCTACTGACAAATATGACCTTTACATCACTGTTGCTGGTGGTGGTATTGGTGGTCAAGCAGGCGCTATCCGTCACGGTATTACTCGTGCATTGATCGCTTCTGACGAAACTTTAAAACCTGCTCTTCGTCAAGCTGGTTTCGTTACTCGTGATGCTCGTGAAGTTGAACGTAAGAAACTTGGTTTACGTAAAGCTCGTAAACGTCCTCAGTTCTCTAAACGTTAATTCGTTTACCGAATCGGACAAAAAACCCTGGATTTTCCAGGGTTTTTTTATGGCGGTTAGTGGGTCATTTAGAACTTTTTTCTTGTTATTGTTCATGTACATCCTTACCCCATACCCCTTCGTGACACCAGAATGACTTCATCAAATAATAATTTGCGATCCCAATACAGATAAACAGCAAAATGACAGGAAGCTTGATCAGCATCTTATTTTCCTCCAGTTGTTTTTCTTATAATCTACCTCGGCTCAAGCCGATTGATCTTTGATGCTTGGTGCTTTTTAGGTTGAATTTTAGTATCCTAGTCTATTCATTAGAAGCTCATCAGGATTTATGTCAGTCGAAAGCGCGCCTCTTCAAGGAATCACTCTCTATAGTCATGCCGATGACTTTCGTTCCCATTGGATTCGCTATGTGCTTACCGAAAAACAGATTAAATATAACCTGATTTTGGTGGATGCCGATGATGAGGATCTGGCCAGTCTCAATCCTTATAATCAATTGCCGATGCTGATCGAAAATGAACTTAAATTATTTAATACTTCGATTATCTCAGAATATGTAGATGATCGTTATCGTCAGAATAAACTGTATGCCGATGCTCCAATGCCCCGCGCAGAGCAACGACAATACATCTGGCGCTTTGAAAATGACTGGTTAAAGCTGGCTGATATCATGTTACGCCATCCTGATACGCTGGATAAGAAAGCGAGAACTCAGGCACAAAAGCAGTTACAGGATATCCTGATTTCACTGATGCCACTCTTCCAGCATTTTCCCTATTTTATGTCTGAACAATTTAGTATCCTGGATTGTATGCTGGCACCAATTTTTATCCGTCTGAAACAGATGGGTGTAGAATTACCACAGCAGCAATGCCGTCCGTTTTATTTATATTGCCAACGAATTTTTAGTCGTCCTGCCTTTGTGAAATCCATGACATTGCAGGAAAAGAACCGTTATTCAGTGCAACTCAAACATCCATAGAGAAACATCATGTCCGAACAAGAATTCAACCTTAGCCCTACCCGTCCCTATATGGCACGTGCAATCTATGAGTGGGTTTGCGATAACAATATGACGCCTTACCTGCTGGTGGATGCCACACGCCCAAATACCATGGTTCCTGAGCAGTTTATTAAAGATGGACAGATTGTTCTGAATATTGTGCCACATGCCGTGCATGCGCTGCATATGAGCAATGATGCCATTAGCTTCTCGGCTCGCTTTGGTGGCGTTTCTCGTGATATTTATGTTCCTATGGCAGCAGTACTCGGTATTTATGCACGTGAAAATGGTCAAGGTTTATTCTTTGATCCAAGTGAATATGAGCATACACAAAATGATGAAGATGCTTTAAAATCAAGCACTGAAGAACAAACTGAACAACCAAAGAAAAAACCGACTTTAAGACTATTAGATTAAAAATAATGGAGCAAGTGAATGGCTTTTGATTTAGTACAATATTTTGTTGAACAGATAGAGACTCAAAAGCCTGAGCTTCTAAAAGACTATACAAAAGAAGAAAGACGAAAATATATATCAGAAATCAATGCCTTAACTTTAGGTAAACTTATTACTGAATGGCGTCATAACCCACAAAAAATTTATAATGAAATCAACCATCCTGATGAATTATATATCCTGGAAATCGTGCGTCATCTCGCTACCAGTCCGGAAAATCAATCTACCTTGGATCGAGCTCAGCTTGAGCACAGTACTTCAGAAATTTTTCATTTACAACTTATCGAATTAAAACAACTGCATGATACCGGCAATCATAATATCCATAGCATCCAGGAATTACTGACCGGGCAAATTGAACATTTATCTGGTCAAGCAGATGATTGGGTTTGGACAACAAACAAGCTAACAGAACTCAAAGGCTCTAAACCAATTGTGCAAGAAGAGCTATCATTGGAAGCATCAATGAAGGAGTTTAATCAAATGGTAAGCCAGAATCAGCAGCATCAAGATGTCGAAGAAGTCATTGTTATCAATACCCCAACATGGGCAAAGATTGCTGAGCCCATCGTAGCGATTGCCATTCTTTGGGTATTAATCGCAGCCGTAATGCGTGTATTCGGCTAAAATGGTCTGCAATAAAAAAACCAGCGAATCGCTGGTTTTTTATTTTGTAAAATTTATAAGATCAGCTTGTAAACTCTTATAGCGCTAGCTTTACAGAGATCCCAATAGATCAAACAAATCGACAGGACTCATCCGCCTCAGAAGAATCTGATTAGCTTCGAGATATAAATACGTTAAAGATCTTATCTAAAAACCCGCGCATAAAAAAACACCCCCGGCCTTATGGTCGGGGGTGTTTAGGAATAATGAGCTGGCGATGACTTACTCTCACATGGGTAACCCCACACTACCATCAGCGCTAAGAGGTTTCACTTCTGAGTTCGGGAAGGGATCAGGTGGTTCACTCTTGCTATGGTCGCCAGCACAACTGTTTATGACTATTTGCTTGGGTCTAACCTCAGAGCAGTGCTCTTCGTGCCTAGCTTTCATCAAATGAGTTATTAACAGGTATATCTGAGTTGGGTATTTTGTTCTTTAGCGTTCACTAAATCAAGCTGTTTTGCTGAATATCGAATCGATTGATGCTTAATACAACAACTGTTTGGGTGTTGTATAGTCAAGCCTCACGAGCAATTAGTATTGGTCAGCTTCACATATCACTATGCTTCCACATCCAACCTATCAACGTCGTAGTCTTCAACGGCTCTTTAGGAGACATAAAGTCTCGGGGAAATCTTATCTTGAGGTAGGCTTCCCGCTTAGATGCTTTCAGCGGTTATCCCTTCCGAACATAGCTACCCGGCGATGCCACTGGCGTGACAACCGGTACACCAGAGGTTCGTCCACTCTGGTCCTCTCGTACTAGGAGCAGATCCTCTCAAATTTCCAACGCCCACGGTAGATAGGGACCGAACTGTCTCACGACGTTCTAAACCCAGCTCGCGTACCTCTTTAAATGGCGAACAGCCATACCCTTGGGACCTGCTTCAGCCCCAGGATGAGATGAGCCGACATCGAGGTGCCAAACACCGCCGTCGATATGAACTCTTGGGCGGTATCAGCCTGTTATCCCCAGAGTACCTTTTATCCGTTGAGCGATGGCCCTTCCATACAGAACCACCGGATCACTAAGACCTACTTTCGTACCTGCTCGACTTGTGGGTCTCGCAGTTAAGCGCGCTTTTGCCTTTATACTCTACGCGTGATTTCCGACCACGCTGAGCGCACCTTCGTACTCCTCCGTTACTCTTTAGGAGGAGACCGCCCCAGTCAAACTACCCACCAGACATGGTCCTCGTCCCGGATAACGGGACAGAGTTAGAACCTCAATATTACCAGGGTGGTATTTCAAGGACGGCTCCATCGCAACTAGCGTCGCGACTTCAAAGCCTCCCACCTATCCTACACAAGTAAGATCAAAGTTCAATGTCAAGCTGCAGTAAAGGTTCACGGGGTCTTTCCGTCTAGCCGCGGGTACACCGCATCTTCACGGCGAATTCGATTTCACTGAGTCTCTGCTGGAGACAGCGCCCCCATCATTATGCCATTCGTGCAGGTCGGAACTTACCCGACAAGGAATTTCGCTACCTTAGGACCGTTATAGTTACGGCCGCCGTTTACTGGGGCTTCGATCAAGAGCTTCGCTTACGCTAACCCCATCAATTAACCTTCCAGCACCGGGCAGGCATCACACCCTATACGTCCACTTTCGTGTTTGCAGAGTGCTATGTTTTTAATAAACAGTTGCAGGGGCCTGGTTTCTGAGGCTGTCGGCCGCTCAAGGAGCAAGTCCTATCACAGACAACAGCGTACCTTCTCCCGAAGTTACGGTACCATTTTGCCTAGTTCCTTCAGCAGAGTTCTCTCAAGCGCTTTGGTCTACTCGACCTGACCACCTGTGTCGGTTTCGGGTACGATTCCTGTGTAACTGAAGCTTAGAGACTTTTCCTGGAAGCATGGTATCAGCCACTTCACTGTACAAGTACAGCTTGCTATCAGTTCTCAGCATAGAGTACCCCGGATTTGCCTAAGATACATGCCTACAACCTTCCACCTGGACAACCAACGCCAGGCTGACTTAACCTTCTCCGTCCTCTCATCGCATTACACAGAAGTATTGGAATATTAACCAATTTCCCATCGACTACGCCTCTCGGCCTCGCCTTAGGGGTCGACTCACCCAGCCCCGATTAACGTTGGACTGGAACCCTTGGTCTTTCAGCGTGCGAGTTTTTCACTCGCATTGTCGTTACTCACGTCAGCATTCGCACTTCTGATACCTCCAGCAGACTTCTCAATCCACCTTCATCGGCTTACAGAACGCTCCCCTACCACGCATAATAAATTATGCATCCGCAGCTTCGGCATATAGTTTTAGCCCCGTTACATCTTCCGCGCAGGCCGACTCGACTAGTGAGCTATTACGCTTTCTTTAAAGGGTGGCTGCTTCTAAGCCAACCTCCTAGCTGTCTATGCCTTCCCACATCGTTTCCCACTTAACTATAATTTTGGGGCCTTAGCTGGCGGTCTGGATTGTTTTCCTCTTGACTACGGACGTTAGCACCCGCAGTCTGTCTCCCGGATAGTACTCATTGGTATTCGGAGTTTGCATCGGTTTGGTAAGTCGGGATGACCCCCTAGCCGAAACAGTGCTCTACCCCCAATGGTATTCGTCCGAGGCGCTACCTAAATAGCTTTCGGGGAGAACCAGCTATCACCAAGTTTGATTAGCCTTTCACCCCTATCCACAAGTCATCCCCTGGCTTTTCAACGACAGTGGGTTCGGTCCTCCAGTTAGTGTTACCCAACCTTCAACCTGCTCATGGATAGATCACCTGGTTTCGGGTCTATACCCAGCAACTAAACGCCCTATTAAGACTCGGTTTCCCTACGGCTCCCCTATGCGGTTAACCTTGCTACTGAATATAAGTCGCTGACCCATTATACAAAAGGTACGCAGTCACCGGACTAAGCCGGCTCCCACTGCTTGTATGCATGCGGTTTCAGGATCTATTTCACTCCCCTCACAGGGGTTCTTTTCGCCTTTCCCTCACGGTACTGGTTCACTATCGGTCAGTCAGGAGTATTTAGCCTTGGAGGATGGTCCCCCCATATTCAGACAAGGTTTCACGTGCCTCGCCCTACTCGACATCATCATATAAGCCCTTTCGTGTACAGGACTATCACCATCTACGGTCGCACTTC
The DNA here is from genome assembly GCF_056857555.1 of Acinetobacter sp. L-24. The sequence continues at coordinate 468,866 of NZ_JBSXNI010000044.1, forward strand.
CCAGAGCGTTCCACTAGAACTTATATGACTTAATGGGCTCTTCCCCTTTCGCTCGCCGCTACTGAGGGAATCTCAATTGATTTCTTTTCCTAAGGGTACTGAGATGTTTCACTTCCCCTCGTTCGCCTTGCAACACTATGTATTCATGTTGCAATACCTACCTTATGGTAAGTGGGTTTCCCCATTCAGACATCTCCGGATCACAGGATATTTGCCGCCTCCCCGGAGCTTTTCGCAGGCTATCACGTCTTTCATCGCCTCTGACTGCCAAGGCATCCACCACATGCACTTAATTACTTGACTATACAACCCCAAACAGTCGTTTATCCTTACAAGTGGGATAAGCAACAGATCGTGTCTTTCAACACTCTCATACAGTTGGCGTTTCGTAGATTTAACTACTGTACAGCTTCAATTAGATTCATATACCAAAACGCTTGATTCAGTTAATTTCGCTAGAACTCATTTCATTCAACTTTCACAATTGCTTGCTAGGTTGTTTAAAACGAGTTTGAACAAATTATTTCAACTCAAATATATTCTGTTAATGATTTTTCCAGCCTTCGTCAGGTCAGGAAACTGTGATAAATCACAGAGGTTATCAAGTCCGCGTATCATAACGCTTGTACTTGTTAATCTCTAGGATCTAAACACTTGATCGCTTAAGGACTAAACTAACAATCAACTGATTGTCTATTTATTAGCTTTTGTCTTTATACATTCCGAAGGAATGTATGGTGGAGACTAGGAGAGTCGAACTCCTGACCTCCTGCGTGCAAAGCAGGCGCTCTACCAACTAAGCTAAGTCCCCAGCTTATCAATAAGTCAATGTATCTTTTCTTCTGTAGTCAGATAGTGGTGGGTCTGACAAGACTTGAACTTGTGACCCCACGCTTATCAAGCGTGTGCTCTAACCAACTGAGCTACAGACCCTCAGATACATCGTATGAAGAACAACTTGTTGTGGATTCTTACCAATCGTCAATCTTTCGTTAAGGAGGTGATCCAGCCGCAGGTTCCCCTACGGCTACCTTGTTACGACTTCACCCCAGTCATCTGCCACACCGTGGTAAGCGTCCCCCCTAAGGTTAGACTACCTACTTCTGGTGCAACAAACTCCCATGGTGTGACGGGCGGTGTGTACAAGGCCCGGGAACGTATTCACCGCGGCATTCTGATCCGCGATTACTAGCGATTCCGACTTCATGGAGTCGAGTTGCAGACTCCAATCCGGACTACGATCGGCTTTTTGAGATTAGCATCCACTCGCGTGGTAGCAACCCTTTGTACCGACCATTGTAGCACGTGTGTAGCCCTGGTCGTAAGGGCCATGATGACTTGACGTCGTCCCCGCCTTCCTCCAGTTTGTCACTGGCAGTATCCTTAAAGTTCCCGGCTTAACCCGCTGGCAAATAAGGAAAAGGGTTGCGCTCGTTGCGGGACTTAACCCAACATCTCACGACACGAGCTGACGACAGCCATGCAGCACCTGTATGTAAGTTCCCGAAGGCACCAATCCATCTCTGGAAAGTTCTTACTATGTCAAGACCAGGTAAGGTTCTTCGCGTTGCATCGAATTAAACCACATGCTCCACCGCTTGTGCGGGCCCCCGTCAATTCATTTGAGTTTTAGTCTTGCGACCGTACTCCCCAGGCGGTCTACTTATCGCGTTAGCTGCGCCACTAAAGCCTCAAAGGCCCCAACGGCTAGTAGACATCGTTTACGGCATGGACTACCAGGGTATCTAATCCTGTTTGCTCCCCATGCTTTCGCACCTCAGTGTCAGTATTAGGCCAGATGGCTGCCTTCGCCATCGGTATTCCTCCAGATCTCTACGCATTTCACCGCTACACCTGGAATTCTACCATCCTCTCCCATACTCTAGCCAACCAGTATCGAATGCAATTCCCAAGTTAAGCTCGGGGATTTCACATTTGACTTAATTGGCCACCTACGCGCGCTTTACGCCCAGTAAATCCGATTAACGCTTGCACCCTCTGTATTACCGCGGCTGCTGGCACAGAGTTAGCCGGTGCTTATTCTGCGAGTAACGTCCACTATCCAAGAGTATTAATCTCGGTAGCCTCCTCCTCGCTTAAAGTGCTTTACAACCAAAAGGCCTTCTTCACACACGCGGCATGGCTGGATCAGGGTTCCCCCCATTGTCCAATATTCCCCACTGCTGCCTCCCGTAGGAGTCTGGGCCGTGTCTCAGTCCCAGTGTGGCGGATCATCCTCTCAGACCCGCTACAGATCGTCGCCTTGGTAGGCCTTTACCCCACCAACTAGCTAATCCGACTTAGGCTCATCTATTAGCGCAAGGCCCGAAGGTCCCCTGCTTTCTCCCGTAGGACGTATGCGGTATTAGCATCCCTTTCGAGATGTTGTCCCCCACTAATAGGCAGATTCCTAAGCATTACTCACCCGTCCGCCGCTAGGTTAAGTAGCAAGCTACCTTTCCCCGCTCGACTTGCATGTGTTAAGCCTGCCGCCAGCGTTCAATCTGAGCCATGATCAAACTCTTCAGTTTAAAATCAGTAGTACCTTTAAAGGGCACCAATCTTGGCTCATCAATTTTCTGACAAATATTTCTCAAATAAACTTCGAGTAATTTCTACCATCAATCAATGAAAATAATTTCGATCGATCAACCAGTAAAAATCCACACAAGTTGTTCTTCATAATCTCTTAATGATCTTTCTAACACCTCGTCAGTGCTAGAAGCTGGACTTCGATAAACTTAACAACTCCGCCATTCTGCTTCGTTCGTTTCCGTCTATCTCGTCGGTATGGGTGCATTCTAGAGGATTTCAGAATCATTGCAACCCCCAATTCACTATATTTTTCACGTATGTCTTTTTTTTCTACAAAAATTACTAAAAAATCGCTTTTTTATCTAATTTTTAAGCGTTTTTATGCAATAAACCCACTAAACACTTCATTTTATTTTTATAACTGAAAATTCATTTAGACCTAAAAACTATCACAATAATATTTAAAACAGTATTTTTAGCCTTTTGATATTGAAATCTTGTCTTTTATTTAAATTAGCTCGTCAAAAGAAAACCAAAATTCCCCTACCTTGCCCAACAAACCGATCTAAATCCTAGACTCCTCAATTGATGAGTTATTTTTGACGTAAAAAGCTTTTATAAAAGCCTATTCTTAGGCTGCTATATAAAAAAAGTATTCATTTTTAGTTTTCGAATCCCAAAACCATGCTTAGATCACTTATATATAGAAGATAAAGTCTGTTATTTTGCATTAAGCGACTTTTTCCTGTTGTTGCTGTCTAAGCCAGTACTGCATAACTTCTACAATCATGTCTTTCTTGCCCTGATAATCCTCGGCAATAAAGAATAATTTCGCGCGTCGCGGTAACTGCTCTTCAATCAGGGAAAATAAAAAGTAATGCGCGGCCAGATCAAGCTGCATAAATAAAGTATAGACAGATCCATAGAGTTGCTGTTTTTGTTCGACCGGCTGGTATTCAAATAAGAACCGTAATATGCAATCGATCTGTTCATCAAAAATATCTTCTGTTGGAAAGCGATACATTCAATCACCTCTGCTTTAATTTTTTATGTTTTGCACTTTTCTTTTGGAGTCAATTGAAATGAACTCACCCTTAGAGGTCATTCACCTAAGTTCGATTTGCTGATTAATTTTAAGTTTAGTTGTTCAACAAGAAGAGTAGGCATGCAGATTTATATTTTGATTACGCAATCAGAATAAATAAAAAAGGAAGAGATCTCTCCCAAAATCTCCTCCTTAGAATTGAATCTTTACCCGATCCATTATGTCATTATTATAGTTATTCGCTTTAAAGCTTTTAAAAAGAGCCTCTTGGAAAAGAGACTTCTCAGTTGTGGAGTACTATTATTTTTACTACCCTCTAGATGCTCTAAACGAATTCTCTAGATGAATAAATCCTATACATAATAAAGATGAAAAGCAAGTGATTTGGGAAAAATTAACTCTTGTTTTCATAGGGTTTTTTTGACTTTACTTATTTGATTTTTAAATATAGAACATCAACAAAAAAAGCAGACCGAAGCCTGCTTTTATTTCAATAACTTATCCGTTTTTTAGTCAATAAAAGTGACTTTAGCGATTGCTTTTTTACTGGCCTGAACAATCAAAGTTACGTTCTCTTTCACAGAATAGGTCGTATCTACAGTCTGCCAATCCACTTTCACTGCACCACGGCCTAATGCATCCTTAGCCTGGGCTGCATTTTTGGTTAAGCCGGCTTCACGTAAAATCGAGGTAATAAAGATTTCCCCACCAAACTCGCCACGTGAAATAGTTACTTCTGGCGTACCTTCGGGTAATTCACCTTCAGTAATGATATTGCCCGCGCCTTTATGCGCATTGGCAGCCGCCTCTGCACCATGGAAACGCTCAACCAGCTCCAGTGCAAGAATCTTTTTGACTTCTTGCGGGTTACGGCCTTCTGCCACTTCTTTTAATAGTTGCTGAATTTCTTCAATGGTTTTGAAGCTCAGCAGATCAAAATAACGCTCAATCAATGCATCCGGCATTGAGAGCACTTTCTGGTACATCGCGCCCGGTGCATCAAATACACCAATATAGTTACCTAAAGATTTAGACATCTTGTTGACGCCATCTAAACCTTCAAGGATTGGCACTGTGATACAGACTTGAGCTTCTTGGTTATAGCGACCTTGTAAGGTACGACCCATCAACAAGTTAAAGGTTTGGTCTGTACCACCCAATTCAACATCTGCTTCCAGCGCAACAGAGTCATAGCCTTGTACCAATGGGTACAAAAATTCATGAATCGCAATTGGCTGCTGGTTGTTATAACGCTTGGTGAAGTCATCACGCTCAAGCATACGTGCAACCGTTTGCTGTGATGCCAATTGAATTAAATCAGCCGCAGTTTTTTGTGCAAACCACTCCGAGTTAAACACCACTTTGGTTTTGTTTGGATCAAGAATTTTAAATACTTGTTCTTGATATGTTTTAGCGTTCTCTAAAACCTGTTCACGTGACAATGGCGGACGTGTAGCACTTTTTCCGGTTGGGTCACCGATCATCGCAGTATAGTCACCAATTAGGAACAACACTTCATGACCCAAGTCTTGGAATACTTTTAACTTATTAATAAGAACTGTGTGGCCCAAGTGCAAATCAGGTGCAGTCGGGTCAAAACCCGCTTTAATTTTTAATGGACGATTCAATTTTAATTTCTTGAGAAGGTCTTCTTCAGAAATAATTTCGTGGGTGCCTCGTTGAATGAGGGCAAGTTGTTCTTCAGCCGGCAGGAAATTTGACATCACAAAATCCAATACATCAGTTACTCAATTTGTGCGATATACTAACACTTTTTCAGCATATTGCAGGCTTAAGAATAACCATGACAGCGATCTATATTGGGGTAATGACCGGCACGAGCATGGATGGTGTCGATATTGTTGCTGCTTCTTTTGATCCACTCCAGCTTCATGCCACACTCACTTTGGCATTTGATCCTGACCTTCGGGATGAGCTGATGGCACTGACTTTGCCGGATGACAATGAAATTGACCGCATGGGCAAGGCTGATGTTGCACTGGCACAAATGATTGGTCATGGTATTAATGCGCTGATTGAAAAAAACAACCTAGACAAATCCAGAATTAAGGCGATTGGCTCGCATGGCCAGACTATCCGGCATCGTCCTGAACATGGTTTCACCCTGCAAATTGGTGATCCGAACATCATTACTGAAATTACCCAGATTCCGGTGATTTCAGATTTTCGTCGTCGTGATCTGGCGGCAGGTGGTCAGGGAGCGCCTTTAGTTCCGGCATTTCATCAGGATATTTTCCAGCATGACAGCATTCACCGGGTCATTTTAAATCTGGGTGGTATTGCCAATGTCAGCCTGCTGCCTGCCGGCAAGCCTGAAGAGGTGTATGGTTTTGATACCGGACCGGCTAATATCTTGATGGATGCTTGGTGTTCCCGTTATACCGGCCAGCCTTTTGATGAAAATGGTAACTGGGCAGCCTATGGCACCCCGATTCGCAGTTTGCTTGATCGCTTGCAGTCACACGAATTCTTCTCCAAAGAACCTCCGAAAAGTACTGGTCGTGAAGATTTCAACCTGGAATGGCTGGATGAACAGATTGCTGACTGGCGCAATGACCTGCAATACGATGAACTGGAAGATACTCCGGAAAATGTACAGGCGACTTTATTAAAGCTCACCACCCGAGCCATTAAAAAAGCAATTTACCGCTCTGGCATGGATACCGGACAGGTTTTTGTTTGCGGGGGCGGTGCCTATAACTCACATTTACTCGAGCAACTGCGCTGGCGCCTACGCAAGCATGAATGGAGCGTACAAACTACGGCCGATCTTGGTTTAAGCCCGACTTGGGTTGAAGCCACGGCCTTTGCCTGGCTGGCCATGCGTTTTATGAATCAGCTGAATGGTAACCTGCCAGCAGTCACTGGTGCTGCTGGATATCGCATCCTCGGTACCATTACTGCTGTTTAAATTCAGCTAATTACTATTAGCTTGCATGACTATATAGCTACTCAAAAACAGTCATCAAAAAAGGTCTGCATAAATGCAGACCTTTTTTGATTTTAAATTTTATGCTCAAGAATTTATTGCATCATGCGTTTGGCATTTTCATTTCTAAAGGCCCGCAGAATCTGCTGACCAGCACGACCTGTTGGACTTAAGCCCAAACGCTGCTGTTCCTGACGAATCGCCTGACGGGTTTTATCTCCAATCAGACCATCTACCGCACCAATGTCATAACCTCGATTCAATAAAAATTGCTGGATCTCACGACGCTCTGCACGCGAAGTTCCCGGATCATCAGTAGGCCATGTGGCCATAAATGAACCTTTACCTTGCAGGCGATCGGATAAATGTGCAATCGCCAAGGCATAACTTTCTGCCGCGTTATAGCTATAAATGGCATCAAAATTTTTAAATACCAAAAATACTGGGCCACTCGGGCCTGCAGGTGCAAGTAATCCTGCTTGAGAGGATTGTGATAAATTTCCTTGAACTAATGCCGAACCATCGGCACGTACCACCCCTTGATTGTTCCAACTACTCAAGGATTTTTTATTTCTTCGACCTTCACCGGAAACCGACATGCCTTGCGGAATCTTGACTTCAAAACCCCAAGGCTGTCCGCTCTGCCAGCCACGCTTGCTTAAAAAGTTGGCAGTTGATGCGAGTGCATCCGGAATGCTCGAAACTAGATCACGTCGGCCATCACCATCAAAATCAACTGCAAGCTCATCATAAGTCGATGGCATAAACTGGGTATGACCAAATGCGCCTGCCCAGGAACCCTTTAATTGTTCTTCACGCACATCGCCACGCTGTAACAGTTTCATAGTGGTAAAAAACTCACCACGGAAATAACTCTGGCGACGACCTTCACAGCTCAAAGTTCCTAAAGCCTGTAATAAAGGATATTTCCCCGAAATATCACCAAAATTACTTTCGACACCCCATACCGCAACTACCGTTTCTGCAGGTATACCATAGGTGGCAGCAACACGATTGAGCACCTCACGATGTTGCTGTAATTTTTGCCGGCCGAGCTGAACCCGTTCTTCATCCACCAAACCAGACAGATAATCCCAAATTGGGGTAGAAAATTCAGGCTGGTAATTCAGGCGTTCAATCACTGAATAATCAGGGCTTAAGTTTTGGGTATAACGATCATAGGTACTGCCGCTTACACCTCTAGCAACAGCTTGACTGCGCAAATTGGCGAGACAGTTTTGAAAATTATTTTGGGAGGCATAATTCGGGATATTTGAACTAGAGGTCAAATCAGTCGGCGTGACACGTTGACCATTAATAATAAGTTCAGCCTGTGCCTGTGAAGCAGCCAAGACCACAGAACCAATAAAAAGTGCAAGCCGTTGCATAAGACCCTTGAGTATTTAGATTTTGAATTATGTTTCTACCTTAGCAGCTCATGATGAAAATTAAAGCGCCAATGCGTAAATTTAAATTCATAATTCCTACACTTTTAAATTCATTTTGTAATCTTTAAATTTAAACATGAGTTATCCACAAGCCTGATTTAAATTCAAATCAGCGGGATTTTTAAATTCAAATTCAAAACACTTGCAATCAGTTTTGAATTTAAAAATTACTGGGGATAACTTGTTTCAGGAAAAGCGAGTCATGATCATCAACATGCTCTAATTACACTAGTTTTCATTTTAAATTCATTTGAATAATGGGCTAATATTTTTAAATTCAGAAACTTTGAATTCATTTATCCAGTTTTAAATTTGAATTCATATTTTTGAATTTAAAAGCGCAAGTTTAAATTCAAAGCCCGATTTAAATTTGAATTTGTTTTTATGAATTTAAATTCAAAACCACTTTCCAGTTTTAAATTCAAACTTTGATTTCAGGCTTATCTACAAGTGAATATGGCAAAATTCAGCTGTAAAAAAGGTTTTATTGAATTGTTATATTTATACTCAATTGATCAGTTTGTAAGCAATTGATTTAAAAACTGATCCGACCAATGGCAGGCATTTTTAAAGAGGCGCAATCATGCCTGAAAGCAGACAAATAAAAAAGCGATCACCGAAGTGATCGCTTTTTTTATCAGCAAGTTAAAGCCTAGATGGTCATATCTTCGCTCAATGCCAATGGATTCGGTAAAATTTTCGCCAGTTGGCGGCAAAGCACAGACAATTGCGCGCTGTCATTTGGCATCAAGGTGATGTGACCAATCTTACGGCCTTCGCGCTCTGACTTGTTGTAGAGATGCAAATGCGCACCTTCCAGAGCCAGAACATCTGCAGATTTTGGATGCTGACCAATGATGTTCACCAAGACAGTTGGACGGATCACTTCAGTTGAACCTAAAGGCAAACCAGCCACCGCACGTACATGATTCTCAAATTGCGAACATACGGCGCCTTCAATCGACCAGTGCCCCGAGTTGTGCACGCGTGGTGCCATCTCGTTGGCATATAAGCCTTTGTCTGTCACAAACAGCTCAAGGGTTAGGACACCGACATAGTTCAAGTGATTCAGCAGACGAGTGATGTAATCTTGCGCCACAGGTTGCAAATCTGCGCTGTTCGGTGCAGGCACAATCGAGTGCGACAGAATGCCGTTATGATGATGATTTTCAGCCAATGGCCAGGTTTTGACATCACCATCTTGACCGCGTACTGCAATAATTGATACTTCACGTGAGAATGTGACAAAGCTTTCTGCAATCAGCTCACCTGCAGGACCCAATTCTGCCCAGGCCTGATCCATCTGATCGGTCGAACGTAAAACGAATTGGCCTTTACCATCATAACCGCCACGCGAGGTTTTCAGTACGATCGGCAAGCCCAGTTCAGCTACAGCCGCCTGTAAGCTTTCCAGTGAAGTGACCGCTTTGTACGGTGCAACCGGAATAGCCAGTTCATCAAACAAGGCTTTTTCAGACAGACGATGCTGGGCAATCGCCAAAGCCTGACGCGGCGGATGAAGTTGCTTGCTTTGCGTCAGTACATCAACATCTGTAAGTGGCGTATTTTCAAACTCAAGGCTAAATACATCTGCACTATTAATAAAGTCTTGCAGACCATTTTCAGCCCGGCTCGAAATCACCGGACCCAAAGCAGCAGAAGGACAGTCTGTGCTGGCTTCAAAAAATGTACATTGAATATTTAATGGAAGTGCCGCTTGCGCCATCATACGACCCAGCTGACCGCCACCAAAAATACCGATGGTTTTATCCATAATCTGTGTCTCGACTTAAGCCTGGCCTGGAATATTGTTGCTTGCTACTTTATCTGTTTGCGCTGCACGGAAATCTGCAACATTTTTTGCGATTTCTGGACGGGTCAAACCCAGAATTTGCGCGGCCATAATGGCAGCATTGGTGGCACCGGCAGGACCAATCGCCAAGGTACCAACCGCAATCCCAGCTGGCATTTGCACAATAGACAGCAATGAATCAATACCGTTTAAAATCGAAGATTTCACAGGTACACCCAAAACTGGAAGATCAGTTTTCGCCGCACACATACCCGGTAAATGCGCTGCACCACCTGCACCAGCAATAATCACCTGAATACCACGATCACGCGCTTGCTCAGCATATTCAAACAGGCGGTCTGGGGTACGGTGTGCAGAAACAACTTCGGCTTCAAATGGGACACCAAGCTGCTTGAGCATATTGGCAGTGTGTTCGAGAGTTGCCCAATCTGATTGAGAACCCATGATAATACCTACGAGAGGAGTATCTTGTGCAGCAGCCGCATTCATTGCAAATTTTCCAGAGATTAAAGTGAGAAAAAATAAATCTCGACGAGAGAGCCAAGCTTGAATAGGAGTTGCCTATTATAGACTGAAATTGATTTGGTCTAAAGTTCAGCTCAAGAATTAAAATTATCTGTTGGGAAAATGGTCAAAAATAAAACAATAATTTTGCGGCTAAAAATACAAAAATAGGACATACATCACATTAAAAAAAAGTATAACTATCAATATAAAACTTTTTTGCAATGAATAACTTAATACTAAAACCTATACATTGGCAGGGCATTTTTATGTGGTACAAACTAAAAATCTGGCTACAGAATCCCTCAGAAAACTTATGGTTGATGCCAGCTCTTGGCGCCGTCTTTGCGACCTTTTTCTCGCTATTTGCAATCGCCAGTCGCTATTTTATCCCGACCAGCACTGTTCCCAATATCAGTACTGAAACTCTGAGCAGCCTGCTAGATATTATTGCTTCCAGCATGCTGGCAGTCACCACTTTTTCCCTGTCGATTATGGTCGCAGCCTTTGCGTCTGCCTCATCCAGCGGGACACCACGTGCCTATCAGCTGATGATGAGTGATGACAATACCCGCCTTGCTATCAGCAGTTTTATCTCGGCTTTTATTTATGCTGTAATTGCCAAGATTGCGCTCGGGCTTGGCTATTATGGTCCTGCAGGTAGATTTGTACTGTTTATCAGTACCATTTTGGTATTGATGTACCTGATTTATATCCTGATTCGCTGGGTACACACCCTGTCGCAACTGGGCAACCTCACCACCACCATTCACAAAATTGAAGTCGCTGCTTCTACGGCCTTGGCGGAGTTTCGACATCAGCCGAATTTTGGTGCCACCGGACAACGTCCAGAGCAAGCAGCTGCCTTTCATGTTTTTAGTACCCAGACCGGCTATTTCACCAATTTTAATAGTGAAGGACTGGAGCAACTGGCCGTCAGCCAACAGCTGCATATCCATCTTCCCCAGCTACCCGGAAAATTTCTGGATCCGATGACGGCACTGGCAGAGGTATATAGCGACCGCGCTTTCAGCCCGGAACAGCAGCAGGAGATCCGAAACTCCATTTTGAATCATGTAATCATTGAAACCAATCGCAGCTTTTTACAGGACCCGCGTTTTGGTGTGGTGGTGATGAGCGAAGTGGGGCAGAAAGCGATGTCTCCCGCAGTGAACGATGTTGGATCAGCGATTAATGCCGTTGATGCCTTAACCCGAATCCTGATTGACAGCAAGGCCGCTGAAGATTTACCGGAGCGGGATTGTCCGCATATCAGTGTGGATATCTTTGATCTCGGGGATTTGATTTACAGTAGTTTTGCACCAATGGCCCGAGATTGTGTGGGTTGTATTGAACTCAATCAGAGAATATTGAAATGTTTAGCGATGATTCAACATAATGTACCCGAACCTGAACTAAAACAGGCTGCAGAAATAATGGCGATTGAATTAATCCAACGCTGCCTGAATAAACTGGAATTTGAACCGGATCGGCAGAAATTACTTTCTGAATTTAGAAGCCATTTCCCCCTGATTCAGCTGAGCCATTAGATCAAGTTAAGGGGTACGGAAGACAAAATAGACACATCCACACAGACATAAAGCGGCCCAGAGATAATCCAGTTTAAAAGGCTGCTTAAACATGAAGATCATAAAAGGAACGAAGACCAGTAAGGTCACGACTTCCTGGGTAATTTTCATTTGACCCACCGCTAGTCCTTGCTGCGCCAGTAATCTGGTCGCCGGAATCATCAGGCTATATTCAAACAGGGCAATGGCCCAGCTGAATAAAATCGCTTGCCAGAGCGGCGCATCATGCGGCAAAAACTTTAAATGCCCATACCAGGCCAGGGTCATAAAACAGTTGGCAATTACCAGAAGAAATAAAGCCGGCAGCATTTGCATGCACTCTGCAAAAAAGTCGAACTTATTTTACGGTTTATTTGGCGAAAAGATATTGCATCGCTTTGAAATTTTCTTTGAATTTATCCGTGAAACAGGATTTAAAAAATCCCACAACAAGGCCAGAATTTTCACTATCTTTTCAGCTAAAGCCTTGCTATCGTTGCTTGCAAATTGAATAAATCATGACAACAGCACCAATATAAAGTGATGGGTCAGACAGGAACGGAGTGAAGTAGATGCATCTGCATATTTTGGGTATTTGTGGCACCTTTATGGGCTCGTTAGCGCTACTTGCACGCGATCTGGGCCACCAGGTAACAGGTTCAGACCTGAATGTGTATCCACCCATGTCGACCCAACTTGAAAATGCTGGCATTACTTTAATGCAGGGTTATGACCGCAGTCATTTGCAACCACATCCGGATCTGGTGATCGTCGGCAATGCCATGAAGCGTGGTATTGATGCAGTCGAATATATGCTGAATGCAGGTCTGCCTTATATTTCAGGTCCGCAGTTCCTGGCTGATCATGTTCTGCAAGGTAAACACGTGCTGGGTGTCGCCGGAACGCATGGTAAAACCACGACCACCACCATGCTGGCTTGGGTACTGGATCAAGCCGGTCTGGAGCCGGGCTTCCTGATTGGCGGTGTACCTTTAGGCTTTTCGGAAAGTGCGCGTCTGGGTGGCGGGAAATATTTCTGTGTTGAAGCCGATGAATATGATTCTGCTTTCTTCGACAAGCGTTCCAAGTTCGTGCATTACCATCCAAAAACAGCAATTTTAAATAACCTGGAATTTGACCATGCCGATATCTTCGATGATCTAGCCGCAATTCAAAAGCAGTTCCATCATCTAGTTCGTACCATTCCAAGCGAAGGCCGGATTATCGCGCCGATTACTGAGAGCAATATTGATGAAGTGCTGGAGCAGGGCTGCTGGACGCCTGTAGTGCGCACCAGTCTGGATGCCAACGGAAAATCTGAACTTTATGCAGAACAATTGTCAGCAGATGGTTCACATTTCAAAGTCCTGCAACAGGGCGTAGTCAAAGGCGAAGTACAGTGGAATATGACCGGGCAGCACTCGGTTGCCAATGCCTTGGCCACGATTGCTGCTGCTGAACATGTCGGCGTATCGATTGAAACTGCCTGTGAAGCACTATCGAATTTTGGTGGGGTGAAACGCCGTATGGAACTGTTAGGCACAGTCCGTGGTATCGAGGTTTATGATGATTTCGCCCATCATCCGACGGCGATTGATACGACCTTAGAAGGCGCGCGCAAACGTCTGGGTGAACGCAAACTCTGGGCAATTATTGAACCGCGCTCCAATACCATGCGCATGGGCAGTCACAAAGATGGCTTGGCTCATTCAGCACGTCTGGCCGATGAAGTGATCTGGTATCAACCGGAAGGACTGGACTGGGATCTGCAACCGGTCATTGAGGCTGCGCCAAACAAAGCCAAAGTTGCACGCACACTGGATGACATCATTCAGACCGTGGTAGCAGAGGCAGGCGAGGGTGATGCTGTAGTGATTATGTCGAATGGCGGTTTTGGTGGTTTGCACCAGAAGCTGATCACTGTTTTACAAGCATAAAAGAGATTTAAGTGAAATGAAGAAGCCCGCCTAGCGGGCTTTTTTTAGCATATTAAAACCTTGCTTCAGCAAAAGTGAACAGTTGTTCTGATCCTGCAATCCTATGATTTAAACATTGACCCAAAGAGCAGATTTATCTCTGAACTATCTCGGATGATCTTTTGTTGCAATCTGTACACAAGACTCATTGCAGCGCCATATCACTCAAGGCACAATCGAGAAGAACACAGGTATCTATAGGCCTGAAAGCCAGATCATAAATCAGCCCATCGCTGTCACTATATAAAAGTAATCGAGGCGTTCATTATTCTCGCTGAGTCAGGTCATTCTCATTCCTCATTCCATTAGGAGATGTGTCATGACAACGATGAAAGCGATGGTCTATTACGGCGCAAATGATATCCGCTTTGAAGACCGCCCAGTTCCCACCATTTTGCATCCCAGCGATGCCATCATTAAACTGGAAAAAGTTACCATCTGCGGTACCGACTTGGGTATCTGGAAAGGTAAAAACCCGGAAATTGAGCAGGAGGCTACGCGTAAAGAGGGCAGCTTTAAGGGACGTATTTTAGGTCACGAAGGTATTGGCATTGTGGAAGAAGTTGGTTCCGCCGTGCAAAACTTTAAAAAGGGCGACCGGGTGATTATTTCCTGTGTCAGCCGCTGCGGAACCTGTTAAAACTGCCAGAAACAGCTCTATGCCCATTGTCGCAATGAAGGCGGCTGGATCATGGGTTATATGATTGATGGCACCCATGCCGAATATGTACGCACGCCCTTTGCCGATACCTCACTCTATCATTTACCCGATGGCCTGAATCAAGATGTGGCCGTATTCCTCTCAGATATCCTGCCAACTTCACATGAAATTGGGGTGCAATATGGCGATGTCAAACCAGGCGACAATGTCGCGATTGTCGGGGCAGGGCCAATCGGCATGAGTTGTCTGCTCACCGCACAGTTTTATTCACCCGCCAATATTATTATGGTGGATATGGATGATAACCGGCTGGAATTTGCCAAGACTGTCGGCGCGACGCATATCATCAACTCTGCCAAAGAAGATGCCATTCAAAAGATTCTAGAGATTACCGATGGACGCGGGGTCGACTGTGCCATTGAAGCAGTGGGGGTGGAGCCTACCTGGAATATTTGCCAGCATGTCGTGAAGGAGGGCGGGCATATTGCCAACGTCGGCGTACATGGTAAACCGGTGAGTTTTGAACTGAACAAACTCTGGATTAAAAACCTGACCATCACCACCGGCCTGGTGAATGCCAATACCATAGGGATGTTGCTGAAAACCTGCTGTTCCGGCAAATTGCCCCTAGAAAAACTGGCGACCCATCATTTTAAATTTGCCGATTTTGAAAAAGCCTATGATGTGTTTAAACATGCCTCCAATGAGAAGGCCTTAAAAGTCATGATTGACATGAGCTAATCCACATCAGACAAAAAAGTCCGCTATGCGGACTTTTTTATTTTCAGCATTTACCCCTCAGATTAGAAATAGGGGACATAACCACGCTGCTTGTAGCCTTTTGGCGATGCCAGACTGGCCTGATTTTCTTCCAGGCGATAAAGCACTTTGAGGAATTCGGCAATTCCTGACTGCTGCAAGGCGTGTGGATCAAATTGCTTCAAACCTAAACGTGAAAATAAAGAAGAAATTTCACTGTGTTTATGCACATATTTCATTGACCATTCCGAGAAATGGGACTGCTCTACCATTGCATCTGCAAAACGTAAGACATTGTGATGGCGGAGATCCTGACAAATGCTCTGAAATAAACTTTCCACTACTTCAGCCTGACCTTCAAGACACTGGAAAAATTTGCCATGGGAATAATACAACACCCCATGAATCTGATGCTGAAGGTTGAACTTCCGGGCAGTGGCTAAAATATCGCTCAAATCTTGTAACAACTCTTGTTCAGATTCTATGCGTTCACTGGCATAGCAAAGCTGTAGCATCATGCCATCTCTCTAGAGGGAAGAATTAAAAACACAATTTAATCAATAATTTTAAATTAAGTCGACTATTTTTTAAGCAAATATCCGTTTTTGCTTACACGGTTTTCAGTTTGCATTTCTGGATTAAACTTTTAACAATAGTGCCTAAATTATTAAACGAATATTTTCATACACCTACCATGAACATGAGGATCACTTGATGTTAAAAGATCTGATTTTAACCCTCGCCTTGTTATGTGTGTGTTTTATCCTGATCATCACTTTAAATAATTGGCAATTCAGCGCTCAAACTAATCTGCTGATCAGTTCAATTTTTATTAGCTGGACGATCTTGAAATTTGTTGGGCATCGAATTTATTTTCATGCCAGTTACCTGCTGATCATGGCAATTTTAGTGATGCTGCAACAGTTTGAAGAAATTTTCTGGGCGATGACCGGGGTGATGGCAGGTTTCGGTTTATATACCCTGTTACAGGTTATATTGATTCCTGCCTTGAAAGAAAGACTCCATCTCTCTTTCGGGAAATCCCCTTGGATGGTTAAATAGTCGTTGCTGCGACATCGGCCAGACTTTGGTCACGTTTAAACATGACATCCACATAGGAACATTGTGGGATAATGGTTAAACTTTTTTCACGGGCAAAATCGACCAGTACATCCAGCATTTTTCGGGCAATACCGTGGCCACGCAGGGAATCATCGACCCAGGTATGATCGGCAATGATGACGGCATCGCCCCGCCATTGATAAGTGATCTCCGCCAGGCGACGTCCTTGATCTTCCATAAAAAATACACCACCACGTTTTGAATCTTGATATTTAATTTCCATACGAATCTAAACCTTTGTTGTCATTTTAAAATTATAAAACATCATTAAAGCGAGGCTCTCGCTCGAACACGGATTTGGCAAAAGGACATTTTGGAATAATCCTGATGCCGTGTTCACGGGCAAAATTCACAGCGGCCTCGACCAGATAATACCCGACGTGCTGTCCGCGTAGGCTGTCATCGACCCAGGTGTGTTCAATCACTAATTGATCTTCATTTACTCTGGAATAACTCATTTCTGCCAGACGTTTTTCATTTGGCTCTACAAACCATAAACCTCCAGTGTCCTGTTGCTGATGCTCGATCAACATACCGATCCTCTCCTTGTTTTTAAGCCAGACTGACATATTTTTCCCTGCTCTATTGTTAGATTTCTTTTAAAGGATTGTGAATCTGTCCTTCTGACCAATACCGCATTTTGCTCAACAGGTTTAAACTGCCGGCCGGTTCTTTTTATCAGATATGTATGTCCAGCTCTTCTTCCATCTCCTCGGTGACACGTCAATGGGTCTGTGTGATTGCTTTAGCCTCTGCTGCCTTTATTTTCAATACCACCGAATTTATCCCGGTGGCGCTATTAAGTGATATTGGCGCAAGTTTTTCCATGTCACCGACTCAGGTCGGGTGGATGCTGACAATTTATGCCTGGGTTGTGGCGCTGTTGTCTTTGCCAATGATGTTACTGACCAAAAATATTGAACGGCGCTTTCTGCTGATGGTTTTATTTGCGGTGTTTATTTTCAGTCATGTGCTGTCCTATTTTGCCTGGAGCTTTAGCATTCTGGTGCTGAGCCGAATTGGTATTGCCGTGGCGCATGCGCTGTTCTGGTCAATTACGGCGTCGCTTGCCGTGCGGGTTGCGCCAAAGGGCAAAGAGTTTCAGGCACTGGGCTTATTGGCTACCGGTACCGCCATGGCGATGGTTTTGGGAATTCCCTTTGGCCGGATGGTCGGGGAGGCCTATGGCTGGCGCAATAGTTTTGCCTTGATCGCAGTTGTGGCAAGCGTGGTCTGCGTACTGCTGGCCAAAACCTTGCCTTTATTGCCAAGTGTTAATTCAGGTTCACTCAGCAGTTTAAAAAGCTTGCTAAAACGTCCCAGCCTGATGCTGGTCTTTGCGCTTACCGTGCTTGTGATTAGTGCGCAATTTACCGCCTATAGTTATATTGAACCCTTTGCGCTGAATATTGCGCAATTCAGCTCTGCACAGACCACCAGCTTATTGCTGATTTATGGCGGTGCGGGCCTGATCGGGTCTTATGTATTTGGCCGCTTTGCACCGCATTTTCCCCGACTCACCATTCCGCTATTTACACTCGGGCTAGGGATCTCGCTGCTGTTATTGCTGCCCCTGTCTCAGGGTGTAATTCAGCTCAATAGCCTGGCGTTAATCTGGGGCATCAGCATTATTGGCTTTAGTCTGGCCTTGCAAGCCAAGACCTTAAATTTGGCTTCTGATGCAACCGATGTCGCCATGGCAATTTTTTCAGGTCTGTATAATGTCGGGATTGGCGGCGGCGCCTTACTTGGCGGTCTGGTAACGGCACATATCGGATTACATAGTATTGGCTGGGTAGGAGCCATCTTGGCTAGCCTAGGTTTTCTGATCAGCTTATATCTGATTCAGCGTCCGGATTTCTTAGGTAAGAAAGCGCCTTGAAGCATGATTTTTGTAAATGAAATTGTAGTCTTAGCAAAAATCTGTCATGCTTGCTGCACATTGAGCTACCGCTCAAATAAAATTTAGTTTGAACAAGGGGAGTAGCCTCCTCCAAGCGTTTAAGAATGAAATTTCAATTTTTAAACGTGTCAGAATATCGTCATTACACTTTGCAAAAAGTCGGTATCTGAGCATCTTGAAGTCACACTTTATATAAAAAAGTGGAACAGTAAGATGTAGGCAAGACCTTGATCATGTTGTTATAGATGTTTTTCATCTGGCAACTGGTCAAGGTTTTTTTATGGCTAGTTGTCCGATGTGGAGAATTCACATGGAAACCATTGGTACACTCTGGCTGTATCTCGTCTTTTTCGCGATTGTCGCAGTCATGCTGATAATCGATTTTGTCGGCTTTAAGCATCAGCATGGTCAGGAAGTTAAAGTCCGTACTGCTGCCTACTGGAGTATTGCCTGGGTCAGTGTCGCGACTTTATTTGGTGGCGGCTTATGGCTGTATCTGGAGCAGACCGCAGGCACGGCAATTGCCAATGCTAAGGTCATGGAATACTTTGCCGGTTATCTGCTGGAAAAATCCCTGGCGATTGATAACGTCTTTGTCTGGCTGATGATCTTCGCGGCCTTCGCCATTCCACCCGCACTGCAACGCAAGCTGCTGTTATATGGCGTACTGGGTGCGATTGTGCTCAGAACTATCTTTATTTTTATTGGCGCGTGGTTCGTGCAGGAATTCTCCTGGATTCTATATATCTTCGGTGCGTTCCTGGTGTATACCGGCTTCAAATTCCTGCGTGGTCAGCATGAAGAAGACAGCAATATTGAAGATATGGCGATTCTAAAATGGCTGCGTAAACATATGCGTATTACCCCGCAACTTCAGGGCGACAAATTCTTTGTCCGTCAAAATGGTTTGCTCTGGGCAACGCCGTTGTTCCTGGTCCTGATCCTGGTTGAAGCCTCTGATGTCATCTTTGCCGTCGATTCTATTCCGGCTATTTTTGCCGTCACCACCGATCCCTTTATTGTCCTCACTGCAAACCTGATGGCGATTTTAGGCCTGCGCGCAATGTTCTTCCTGCTCTCGGGCGCAGCCTCAAAAATGCATTATCTGCCTTATGGCCTCGGGATCATTCTGGTCTTTATCGGCTTTAAGATGCTGATGCTGGATGTGTTCCATATGCCGATCTGGATTTCTTTGAGCTTTATTGTGATTGTCCTGACTGTGACCGCGATCTTGTCGATTCGTCATAGCAAGAAATATAACGAAACCACCCTGTAAAAAGTAATCATCAAAAAAGCCTGCATCAGCAGGCTTTTTTTTATTGTTCTATCAGGGATAATTTGGGCCATTTTTGTAAAAACTGTTTGCTCAGCATGCGTTGTTCGAACACGGCATAACTGACTAAATTCGGATTTCAACGCAGCTTTAACTCAAATAAATCTGCTAAACCGAAAGGAGCAATCAACTCCAACTCATCATCTTTCAGGCGCAGTGCCAAGGCCGTGACAGTTTCTGGCCATAATGACAGCGCATGACTAATTAAAGTTAAAGGCTCAATACTTTCATTTTGATCGGTACGATACCACTCATGTACAAAGGCTTGATTGGTCACATCCCAACAGATATCTGGAAAATAGTCTTTTAACTGATCTGCAAGTTGCTGTTCTATAGCGCGAGCCTGCTCATTTTCATCATAGAAAATCACATCGACCTCAGTATGATTTATTTCATATTCCCAGCCATGTAAATGCGCCCAGATCACATGACGTAACACACCCGCTGCGACATAAGCGTCAGAGTGTAATTGTGCTAACTGATGCAAGATGCGCATTAAGGTCGGCTGCGCACGTACGATCTGTTGAAATTGATCATAATAATTGGATGGGGTCATAGAAGAATCTGGATCGCTATTTAAATATGAATGTTCATACAAACATGGCAATTTTTTCAGCTACAATCAATCGAAAAAATTAAAAGCGTAGGTTTAAAATGTCTTCTGTAATTGCAACGACAGCGATCCGTGGTCGCTTCCTCGATATTCAGAATACAGTTGCCCAAGCACGTGATATACACGACCAAGTGCGATATGTAGAAGATGGTTTAGTCATCATTCACGAAGGTAAAATCCAGTGGTTTGGTCCTTGGCAAGAAGGGCAGTCACGACTTCCTACCGACCTTGAATTACAACACTATCCAGATCAACTGATTGTTCCCGGATTTATCGACACCCATATTCATTTCCCGCAAACGGAAATGGTCGGGGCTTATGGTGAACAACTGCTGGAATGGTTAAATACCTATACATTCCCCACTGAAATCCAGTTCCAAGATGCATTCTACAGCGAAAGAATTGCCGAATTTTTCGTGCAGGAATTGCTTAAAAACGGCACCACCACTGCACTGGTCTTTTGTACCGTTCATCCTGAATCCGTAGATGCTTTATTTAATGCCGCAACCACACGCAATATGCGTCTGATTGCGGGTAAAGTCCTGATGGACCGTCATGCACCGGAAGCGCTGACGGATACAGCAGAAACGGCTTATATTGACTCTAAAACGCTGATTGAAAAGTGGCATGGACAGGGGCGGAATCTGTATGCGATTACCCCACGCTTTGCACCGACCTCAACACCTGAACAATTACAAAAAGCCGGCCAGCTCAAAAGTGAATATCCGGACGTGTATGTACATACCCATTTGAGTGAAAATAAAAATGAAATTGCCTGGGTAAAAGAACTCTTTCCTGAACGTGAAGGTTATCTGGATGTGTATCATCATTATGGTTTAACCGGGAGCAAGTCCGTCTTCGCACATTGTGTGCATCTGGAAGATAAGGAATGGGATTGTATGCATCAGACCGACTCCGCCATTGCCTTCTGTCCGACCTCAAACCTGTTCCTGGGCAGTGGCTTATTTCCCCTGAAAAAGACCTGGGACAAAGGGGTCAAAGTCGGCTTAGGTACAGACATTGGGGCAGGGACATCATTTAATCAGCTGCAAACCCTGAATGAAGCCTATAAGGTGCAGCAGTTGCAGGGCGAAAAACTCTCTGCCTTTGAGGCCTTGTATCATGCCACTTTAGGCGGTGCCAAAGCCTTGAGTCTAGATGATCGCCTGGGGAACTTTAATATTGGCAAAGAAGCCGACTTTGTGGTTCTGGATCTCAATGCCACTGCCTTACAGCAGTTACGCCAGAGCAAAGCTAAAAATATTGAAGATGCATTTTTTGCACTGACCATGCTTGGTGATGACCGTAATATTGCAGCCACCTATGTCTATGGAGCAGCCGTTTATGTCAAAGCAGCATCCAGTGAATAAAACAAAAAAATCCCGCCGTCGCCAATACTTGATCCTGTCTGCAATGGCACTGGGCTGTGTTTTTTTATTGAAACGCGATTCAGCAGCGGCTAAAAAATGATTACATTTACAGCCAGCAAAACAGGTGCATCTCTGCTAGGGATGTATTAAAATTGCGACGTATTCAGGTGTTGCAGGTCAACACCTTTTTTATTTTGCTATTTTTACTTTTTAGGTATCTACCCATGACCGTTCAAATGAGCGTAATGATTTCCGCTGAAGAAATTCAAGCTAAAGTCAAAGAGCTTGGTGCTCAAATCAATGCACACTATGCCAATAGTGACAAAGAACTTGTGCTCATCGGTTTATTACGTGGTTCAGTGATTTTTATGGCTGATTTATGTCGTGTGATTTCAAAACCGCATGAATTGGATTTCATGACTGTGTCCAGTTATGGCGGTGGCACGGTATCGTCACGTGATGTAAAAATCCTGAAAGATTTAGACGGTGAAATCCGTGGTAAAGATGTGCTGGTGGTTGAAGATATTATTGACTCAGGCAACACCTTAAGCAAGGTACTCGAAATCCTGCAAACCCGTGAACCTAACTCGATTCAACTGTGTACTTTGGTAAGTAAACCATCGCGTCGTGAAATCGATTTGAAGGTCGAATTTATGGGCTTTGAAGTTGAAGATAAATTTATTGTGGGTTATGGCTTGGACTATGACCAGAAGTACCGTCACCTGCCATTTATTGGTGAAATCGGTCTTTAAAATCAGGTTGAAAAAAGTGGCATAAGCCACTTTTTTTATACCTAAAATACAGAAAAAACCGGGAACAAAAAATAACATCTCGTTTCAGGATTCAACTTTTTATGATCCTGACTTTGTTTCAAGATGATTAAACAGATGTGAAAACAAAGACATGATAAGAAGGAGTATGCATATGTGGACAATTATTGTGGCGATCGTCATTGGTTTTGTAGCAGGTCTAATTGCACGTGCCATTCATCCGGGTAATGACAAGGCAGGCTTTATCATGACCACCTTGCTGGGTATTGCCGGCTCCTTGTTGGCGACTTTTGGTGGTCGTATGCTCGGTCTGTACTCGGCAGATTCCGCAGCAGGTCTGATTGCTTCCGTGATTGGTGCTGTGATTATTCTGTTTATTTATAATATGGTGACCAAACGCCGCACGGTCTAAATCAAGCTGATGCCTGACTGGATCACCTTAATAAAAAAAAGCACCCCATGAGGTGCTTTTTTTATATTGAGCGACTGATATCTTTATTTAATTTTTATAAATTGAATTCTTTAAAAATCTGTTCAATCTGCTCTGCTGGATAGGCGCCTATCACCTTAAAACCATTGGAAAAAATAATCGCAGGAGTACCATTCACGCCCATAGACTGAGCCAGTTTTTTATTCCGTTCAATCGGATTGGCGCAACTTTTTTTCGATTTAGGTTGAATCCCTTGAGCAATCAGATTTTCCCATGCCTGAGCTGGATTAGACTCGCAATACACCTGTTTTGAAGGAGCAACCGACTGGGGTTTTAAAGGAAGAATAAAGGTATAAATGGTCAAGTCATTCAATTTTTTCAGCTCTAGCTCAAGCTTTTTACAATACGGGCAATTTGGGTCAGAAAAGATGGCAATCTGACGTTTACCCGTACCTCTTACACTTTTCACTGCATCCTGAAGCGGTAATTTTTTCCAGTCGATACTATTTTGTTTTAGCATTAAATCGCGGGTCAGATTATGTTGATCCTGAATCCGCAGCATCGGGCCGGCAATCAGATGTTTGGCATCTTCATTTAGATAAACCACTTGGCCCTGCATGGAACCGCTATAGATGCCTTTCATCTCCGTGGTTTGAATATTTTCAATTTTTAAATTGGGACTGTTTTTTGCCAAGTTAGCTTGTACCGTATCAATATTGGCAAATGCGAAGCTTGAAATAAATGTACTTAAACTAATGATCAGTGTTTTTTTTAACATGAATGTTCTACATGAATTGGATAAGAATATGCTTCGATTCTAATCGCTCTGCTTTTAAATTTCTCAAACATTTATGTTACTGTTTACACTCAGTTAAATAAGCTCATAATGTTTCACGTGGAACACCATGTATAGCGTTAGATTGAACTTCAAGATATCTAGAAATCACATAAATATTCACAATAAGCAATTGTTTTATATAATTAAAATATTTTAAATGATAAATATCTTACTCATTCAACCTTGACCGATTTTCTGCATCCATTCTAAACTGCAGACACTTTTTATTTTCCTCGCTACGCCCTGACATGGATTGGCCAAGGATCAACACTATAACGGCATTTTCATGACAATAACGACCAGCTGGCGACCGTTCTTGATGGTCAGCCTGGCTTTAATGATGGGAACGATTGGTACTGCTTTGGCCAGTCCGCTTTATCCGATTTATCAACAGCTCTGGCATTTGCTTCCCAGCCAGATCACCTACATTTTTGTCGCCTATATGTTTGGCTGTCTCTCGACCTTGTTGTTTTTGGGCAGAACCAGTAACAGCATCGGATTTTTACGGACCCTGCAAATTGGTCTGGCCCTGATCACGCTGGGTCTGATCATTTCCGTTTTTGCCCAGAATGCACTGATCCTCTCGATTGGCCGTTTTATTATTGGGATTGCCTCGGGCTTGATGACCACTTCTGCCATGATGGGTTTAATGCATACCATCCCGGAAAGCCATAAGCACACTGCACCGCAACTGATTTCAATCATTACTGCAATGGGTTTTGGTTTGGGACCTTTGGTCGGTGGCGTGATTGCGCAGTTTTCCGCTGCGCCTTTGGTGATGCCATATTTGCCGATTATTTTGGGTGCCGTATTGTGTCTGATTGGCCTGTTCT
This sequence comes from Acinetobacter sp. L-24, assembly GCF_056857555.1. Next base: position 493,337 of record NZ_JBSXNI010000044.1, read on the forward strand.
GGATTAAAGCACCCAAGTTTGAGGTGCAGCCCTTTAGCATGGCGCCTAAACTGCAACGACCTGAAGCCCAGTTTCATCGTGTGTTTATGATTATTGCAGTGACAGCTTTTAGTGCCTTTGCCGCCTTTAGCCTGTTTGCTTCCCTGTCGCCATCCTTTGTCCGAAATATTTTACCTTGGCATGGCCCTCTGGTCAGCGGACTGGCCATTACCAGTATCTTAGTGGTTTCAGTGATCGTGCAGTTTATGGCCAAAGCGGTCGCAGCGTCTAAATGTCTGAATATCGGCCTGATGATGATGTGCTTGAGCCTGATCATTTTAGCACTATGCATGTATTCGAAAATCAGCCTGCTATTTTTTATCAGTGATATTTGCTTTGGAATTGGCCATGGGTTTGCCCTGATGGGTGCTTTTGCACTGATTCATCAAATGACCAGCTTAGACAACCGTGCAGCCGTCATGTCGACCTATCTGTTTATTGCCTATCTGGGCACTATTGTCCCTATCATTGCTGTGGGTTATCTGGCCGATCACTGGGGGCTGGATTTCGCTGTGATCAGCTTTTGTATCGCGATCAGTCTATTGTGTTTTGCGCTGTGGTGGGCGTATCAAAAATCTCATCAACCAGCCTAAAAAAAGCCCTCAGTTGAGGGCTTTTTTGATGTTTTATTAAATAATTACTTTCCAATACAGAATGAACCGAAGATCTTGCCCAGCAGGTCATCTGCACTGAAATCACCAGTGATCTCACCCAATGCATTTTGCGCCAGACGTAAGGACTCCGCTACCAGTTCACCGGCGTTATACACCACCAGTTGTTCACGCGCCTCAGCCAGATAGAGCTGAGTGCGCTTCATTGCATCTAAATGACGGGTACGTGCGATAAAGGTGTCTTCCTCAGGCTGGAAGCCTGCATGCGCTGTAATCGCCTCTATGAGCGCTTGAACGCCAGTTTCTTGCTTGGCAGAGACTGCAATATGCCGGAAACCATTTAAATCGCCAATCACGGCTTCAGCACCGGTCAGGTCGCATTTATTGCCAATCAGCATTAAACGTTTCGGTTCTATATGTTCAGCAAAATATTCCTGAGCAAGTTGCAGCGGATCTTCGCCCTGACTTAAGTCATAGACCAAAAGCAATAAATCGGCCTGTTCGATTTCTTTAATCGCGCGGCGGATTCCTTCTTTTTCCACGATATCGCCAGTTTCACGCAGGCCCGCAGTATCAGTCAGGGTAATCGGCAGACCATTTAAAGTAATCTTTTCATGCAAGACATCACGGGTGGTGCCGGCAATATTAGTCACAATTGCGCGTTCAATTCCAGCCAATGCATTCAGCAACGAAGATTTACCGGCATTCGGTTTACCCGCAATTACGACTTGTAAACCTTCACGTAACAACTGACCTTGACGTGCGGATTGCTGTACTTGAGTGACGGCACTGGATACGCCATCTAGCAGATTTAAAATCTTGCCATCTGCGAGAAAATCAATTTCTTCTTCCGGAAAATCAATCGCGGCTTCCACATGCAGACGCAGATGAATCAGCTGCTCAAGGACTGCATTGACTTTGGTCGAGAAAGCTCCTTGCAGTGAACGCACCGCAGAACGTGCAGCCGCTTGCGAAGTTGCATCAATCAGGTCGGCAATTGCTTCAGCCTGCACCAGATCCAGCTTGCCATTTTCAAAGGCACGCATCGAGAATTCACCCGCTTTGGCTGCAGTGGCGCCCAGTTCCAGCAAACGGCCAAGCAGGGCATTCTGAATCACCGGACCGCCATGACCTTGTAGCTCCACTACATCTTCACCGGTAAACGAGTTTGGATTCGGGAAGCAAATCGCCAGTCCTTCATCCATGACTTCACCTGCTGCATCGTAGAACTGGCGGAAACCGGCAAAACGGGCTTTGGGCAGCTCTTTTTGCGTCAGTTGCTGGGCAATTTCATAGGATTTCGGACCTGACAGGCGAATCACCCCAACGCCGCCACGTCCTGGTGGAGTTGCAATCGCAGCAATAGTTGTGGTTCGGTTGAGCATAAAATTCACCTGCAAAGACTCAAAAGTACAGCCAAAAAAAATCCGCCTAAGATTACCATCTTAAGCGGATTTATTCAGCCTATCCGTACAACTTAGTTGACTGGAGTGGCCTCATCACGTTTCGCGCGATCTTTGGCAACAGACTTGTTAATCAAAGTTTGTTGCAGAATCGTGATCAAGTTGTTGACGATCCAGTACAGAACCAAGCCTGCCGGGAAGAACAACAAGAATACGGTAAAAATGATCGGCATAAACTTGAAGACTTTCGCCTGCATTGGATCAGTTGGTTGTGGATTTAACGACTGTTGGATATACATCGTCAAGCCCATCAACAACGGCAGAATGAACCAAGGATCCATTGAAGACAAATCCTGAATCCACAGCATCCATGGCGCATGACGCAGTTCCACAGATTCCATCAACACCCAGTACAAGGCCAGGAAAATCGGCATTTGTAATAACAGCGGTAAACAGCCGGCAAGCGGATTGACCTGTTCACGTTTGTACAATGCCATCATTTCTTGAGAGAAGCGCATGCGGTCTTCACCGAACTCTTCTTTCATGCGTTGCATTTCTGGCGCAATCACACGCATTTTCGCCATCGAGCGATAGCTCTTCGACGACAATGGCCACAGGATCACTTTCACCAAGATGGTCAACAGAATAATTGCCCAGCCCCAGTTACCCACCAGACCATGGAAGAATTCAAGACCAACAAACAGTAATTTCGCAATTGGCCATAACCAACCATAATCAACGGTCTGGTTTAAACCCGCAGCCAAATCTTTCAGTTCTGACTGGATTTTTGGACCTGAATAGAAAGTCGCATCAATTTCAGCTACTGTACCTGCTGGCACATTGAACGTCGGGGAGGTAAAACCGATGATGTTCATGTTATCGGTTGATTTACGTGATTCAAGCTTGGCGCTATAAGCTTCGCCATTGCCTTGAGTCAACTTTAGCTGACCTGGAACCCATGCACTGACAAAGTAGTGCTGTACCATTGCCACCCAACCACCTGTCGCTTCAGTACTGACTTTTTCTTCAACAAAGTTGTCGAATTTAAGCTTGTTGTACTGCTCGTCCGGGGTACCCCATGCACCGCCCAGGAATGTTCCCAGTGTGAAGATCCCCTGATCAGATTTGCCTGGATCTTCCGAGTTATCGCGTTTGATCTGACCGAACATCTGACCTTGCCAGGTCTGGCCACTGCGGTTAACCACTTTGTGATTTACCACGACCGGATATTCACCTTCAGTGAAATTGAAGGTCTTGATAATCTCGATCCCGTCAGCGGTTTTAAACACTAGCGGTACAGACAATACTTTCAGGTTTTCACCATCTTTGGATTTGACTGTTTTCGCATCTGCCAGGGTATAAGCAGTTTTTTCTAGCTCATACATTGGACGGCCGTTACGGCTGCTGTCCGGTCCATTCAGACCGATCAGGCCAGACTGGGCGACATAAGTACGTTTCGCATCGCTTTCCAGCATCACGAACGGTTCATCGCTGTCTTTGTTCTTGTCATGATTGAGTAATTCAATACGAACAATATCACCACCCTTAGGATTGATCCAAAGGTGATAAAGGTCAGTTTGTACTGAAATAAGCTGCTGACTTACAGGTGCTGTGGCATCCGTGGCTTGCTGTGCTGGCACATTTGCTTGTGGCAGATCAGAGGCAACTGTAGCCGTCTGACCATTTGGCAAATCTGCAGATACGTCATGCGAAACAACAGCAGTTTCCTGCTGCGGTTTTGTTTCAGCATTTCCATAATCTTTTTGCCACGCCAAAATGAGCAAATATGCGACAACAAACATGGCTCCGAGAATTGCAATCCTGGCCCATTGTTGCATATGTATTACCCCAAGTGGTGAGAGTGATTTTGGTTCAATAAACGATCACGAAAGGGTACAGCAACGTGAAGCGTTTGAGAATCTATTTGCTGAAATGAAATAAAACGAATCGCTTTTGAGGGAACAGGATCATATCCCGAGCCCCCCCACGGATGACAACGGCAAATACGTTTAGTAGCCAGCCACACTCCACGCCCAGCGCCATGCATCTGGACTGCTTCCAAGGAATATTGAGAACAAGTTGGAATATAACGACAGCGCGGTCCAAGAAGAGGACTAATCGCAATCTGATAGAAACGGATCAACCAATGCAGTAAACGTACCATTGGCCAACTCTACTTTTGTGGGGAGGGGGCTATTTTTGAATGCTTTTTGGCAAGACGGTTCAGTTTCTGCCAGGCAAATTGTAATTGCTGGTGCAATTCTGCATTAGGCACTGCTTCAACACCCATTTTCGGCATGATTACAATGTCTAAGTCATCTAATTGCTGTTGATGCAGGCGAAAACTTTCGCGAGCAAGTCGTTTTACTCGATTTCTTTCGTGTGCACGTCGCACTTTCTTCTTGGCAACAACTAAACCCAAACGGCTACTTGGCAGTTCGGAATGTTTTGCAAGAAATAAGAAATGGGGTTGATGCACTTTAAAAAGCGCACCATCAAAGACACCTTTATAATCGGCAGCACAGCGTAATCGCAACTCTGTGCCAAAACTATAAAGTTTTGTCATAACACCCAAAATCGTCTTAGCGTAACTGATTAAACAGTTAAGCTATGACGACCTTTTGCACGACGGCGAGCTAATACTTGACGACCAGCTTTAGTAGCCATACGAGCACGGAAACCATGAACACGCTTACGCTTTAATTCAGACGGTTGGAATGTACGTTTCATATTGAAACTCCAAAAAATGATCTTTCTATGAAGGTCCGCGATTTTAGTGCTCATTGCTTGAGCTGTCAATGCAAAAGCAGTTTTCTTTTCAAATAAGATCAAAAAAGATAAAGCCCCTGTTTTTTCGGAGAACTTAATAAAAAATAGTTCAATTCAAGTTAATCACAAATTAAGTTATTGTTATATAAATATATATAAGTTATAAACAACTCTATCAACAAAGTTATCCACATGTTATCCAGAGTTTAAATTTAACCTGTAGTTTTGAATTTAAATTTGAAGTTTTTTGAGTTATCCACAAAAAACAGTGGTCTTATAAATAAATTCAAATTTATAAATTTAAATTTATTACTATTAGGGAGCACTTTTTCTATGGATAAGCCACTTTTTATTTAATTAAACATAAACTTATGTTGTGGATAAAACTGTTTCTATTAATTTTATACTTTGTGGATAACTTTATGGTATATTTTATCCACAGCTTGCGGATAAACTTATCCACACTGGGTTTTAAATTTAAATTTATGCAGGGTGATTTCTTTTTGCACAGTTTTTGTAGAGATTGCCATGACAGATGTGGATAACTTGGTTAGAATGGCGACCCGCTTTTGGTCGCGGTCATCTTTTTTGAATGAACAATGGAATGAATAGGGGATTCACATGCTTTGGACGGACTGCTTAAATCGCCTGCGACAAGAGCTCTCTGGAAATGTCTTTACAATGTGGATTCGCCCATTGGTTGCAGAAGAGCTGGAAGACAGCTTGCGTTTGTATGCACCTAATCCTTACTGGACGCGTTACATTCAAGAACATCATCTGGAACTGATCACGATTCTGGCAGAGCAATTGTCTGAAGGACGGGTACGCAAGGTCGAAATTTTAGTGGATTCACGTCCAGGGGCAATTTTATCTGCCAGTGAACAACCGGCGACTACGACTGCGGCATTGACTTCGATACCGATGCCGGTGCCGAAACCGAAGAAAGAAAAAGAAGACAGCGGCAAAAATAGCCGTAGACGTCAGTTGAATCCATTGTTTACCTTCTCGCTGTTTGTGGAAGGCCGATCTAACCAGATGGCGGCAGAAACCTGTCGCAAGGTACTGACCCAGCTGGGTGCTTCACAGCACAACCCCTTATTTTTATATGGTCCGACCGGTCTGGGTAAAACTCACTTGATGCAGGCGGTCGGTAATGCATTGTTGCAGGCCAAGCCAAATGCACGTGTCATGTACATGACCGCAGAAAGTTTTGTACAGGACTTTGTCAGCTCGTTACAGCAGGGCAAAGTCGAAGAGTTTAAGAAAAATTGCCGTTCTCTGGATTTATTACTGGTTGATGATATTCACTTGTTGGCCGGTAAAGAAGCCAGCTTGGTCGAGTTTTTCTACACCTTTAATGCACTGCTGGATGAGTCCAAACAGATTATTCTGACTTCGGATCGTTATCCTAAAGAACTAACCGAACTGGATCCACGTCTGGTTTCACGTTTTTCTTGGGGCTTGTCGGTCGGAGTTGAACCACCCGATATTGAAACCCGAATTGAAATTCTGCTGAAAAAAGCCGAAAGCAACCAAGTCGATTTACCACGTAACTGTGCGCTGTTTATTGCCCAGCAGGTGGTGGCTAACGTACGTGAGCTTGAAGGTGCGCTGAACAAAGTGGTAGCGATTTCACGTTTTAAAGGCACACCAATTGATCTGGATGTAGTGCGTGAATCTTTAAAAGATGTGCTGGCGATTCGTGCCCGTACCATTAGTACCGAAAACATTCAGCGTGTGGTGAGTGAGTATTTCCGTATTCCACTGAAAGAACTGGTTGGTCCAAAACGCACCCGGATTTATGCCCGCCCACGTCAGCTGGCGATGGGGCTGGCCCGTGAACTCACCGGCGACAGTTTTCCGGAAATTGGCATGGCTTTTGGCGGTCGTGATCACAGTACCGTGATGCACGCCTGCGAGAAAGTACAGAGCCTGCGTGAAGAAGATCCGATCTTTAACGAAGACTATAAAAACCTGCAACGTCTGTTGCAAAGTTGACCTAAATCGCTCAAATTCTATTCTTGCTATGCGGCTGCTTTTGCCGCATAGTAAACCGTCAAAAAAATCACTTTTTCTATATTAATCTTCAGCTTTAGAGGAATGCACCGTGCGTTTAAAAATCGCGAAAGAAAGCTTACTGAATGTTCTCTCACATGTCGTAGGAGCGGTTGAACGTCGCCATACCTTGAATATCCTGTCTAACCTGAAAATTCAGGTGACTGCGCAAGCATTGACCGTGACCGGTTCCGACCTGGAAGTCGAACTGGTGGCGAGTACAGCACTGGCTGAAGGTGCATGTTTGCAGGAAGGTGAGACCACAGTTCCTGCACGTAAGCTGATTGATATCTGTAAGTCACTTCCTTCAGCGGCATTGGTGGATTTACATATTACTGAAGATCAGCGCTGTATCCTTAAATCGGGCAACAGCCGTTTTGTATTGGGGACATTGCCTGCTGATGATTATCCATTACTGAACACTGAAAACACCCAAGGCACGCAAGTGACGGTGACACAGCGTGAGCTAAAACGTCTATTTGAAAAAACTGCTTTTGCCATGGCGGTTCAGGATGTACGTTTTTACCTAACCGGTACTTTGCTGGAAATCGATACCAATCAGCTACGTGCAGTCACTACCGATGGCCACCGTCTGGCACTATGTGAAACAGCGGCACAATCTACTGCAACACAGCCGATTCAGGCGATTGTGCCACGTAAGGCCGTTGCAGAATTACAGCGCCTGCTCAGCGTTGAAGATGAGCAATTATCTCTATTGATCGGTCGTGAACTGCTCAATGTGACCATCAATATGCCAAGCCGTGACAAGGAACAGGCGGATATTACCGTGCGTTTCACCACCAAGCTGATTGATGGTAAGTTCCCGGATTATCGCCGTGTGATTCCACGTGGTGGCGACAAAGTGGTGATGATCGCACATGACGTGTTCAAGCAGTCTTTGCAACGTGTGGCGATTTTAAGTAATGAAAAGCTGCGTGGTGTGTTTCTAAACTTTAATGCCGATTCTTTGCAACTTCGCGCCAATAACCCGGAGCAGGATGAAGCGATTGAAGATCTGGCGATTCAATATGCTGATTCACCGCTAGAAATGTCATTTAATGCGCAGTATCTGATTGAAGTACTCGGTGTGCTTGATGGCGATGATGTGTCAATGACCATGACTGAAGCGAATCAGTCTGTCTTGGTACAAGACCCGGCGCATACGGATCAAACCTATGTCGTCATGCCGATGCGTGTTTAAGCCGCGGCTCTTGATATTTATATAAGACATGCATATTACGCGTTTACATATTGAGCGTGTGCGGAATTTAAAGACGGTTGCTCTCCACGGATTGCAGCCGTTTAATGTTTTTTATGGCCAAAATGGTTCAGGTAAAACCTCGATTTTAGAGGCGATTCATTTACTTGCTGCTGGTCGTTCTTTCCGTACCCATATTCCCAAAAATTATATCCAGCATGGCGCACAGGATGCGATTGTGTTTGCACAATCTGCGACTGAAAAAATAGGCATGCAAAAAATGGCCAGCGGGGAACAGTTGATCAAGGTCAATGGCGATCTAGTGGCAACTCAGGGACAACTGGCCAAACTGTTACCCTTGCAACTGATTGATCCACAAAGTACCGATATCATCGATCATGGTGCCAAACCACGACGTCAATTGCTCGACTGGTTAATGTTCCACGTGGAACCAGAGTTTTATCATGCCTGGCAATATTATTCTCGTGCGCTGAAACAGCGAAATAGTCTGCTCAAAAGCAAACGCTTTCTGAGTCTGTCTGATCTGGAACCGTGGAACCAGATGCTGAGTGAATATGGTGAAATCCTGCACTCGCAACGTGTCGGGATTGTGGAACAATGGAAGCCATTTTTTGAAGATGATCTGAAACAGTTATTACCTGAATTGCAAGTCAGTCTGGAATACAGTCCGGGCTTTCATAGTGAAACCGGCCTGCTAAATGATCTGACCAACCAGCATGAAAAAGACTGTGAGCGACGCTATACCGAATATGGCCCACATCGCGCAGATTTGCGTTTAAAGACCCCGATGGGGGATGCTGATGTGATCCTGTCGCGCGGGCAGAAAAAGCTGCTGATGATCGCACTAAAACTGTCGCAAATCGCAATGCTACATTCTTGTAATAAGGAAACTGTGGTATTATTAGATGATGTGACAGCAGAATTAGATTTAACCGCACAACAACGTTTAATTGAGCGATTGAGCCAACTTGGTAGTCAAGTTTTTATTACCACCTTAGACCATGAATCAGTACAAAAGCACTTACATGATTTGTCTATCTCATATCAGTTATTCAGTGTTGAAAACGGTACAGTTCAAGTTGTGCAATAATATTTTTTGAGTTTTACCCATCTTTGGATAGACCTATTTTTCACTAGGGAGAAACCATGAGTTCAGAAGATCAAGCTGCTTCTCAAACAGAACAAACCATTGAAAAGGCTTATGATTCCTCTAGCATCAAGGTATTACGTGGTTTAGACGCAGTCCGTAAGCGTCCGGGCATGTACATTGGTGATACAGACGATGGTACAGGCCTGCACCACATGGTGTTTGAAGTAGTCGACAACTCGATTGATGAAGCCTTGGCAGGCCACTGTGATGAAATTATAGTGACGATCCATGAAGATGAATCGGTTTCAGTTTCTGATAATGGTCGTGGTATTCCGACCGACATTCACCCTGAAGAAGGTGTGTCTGCAGCAGAGGTGATTTTAACCATTCTGCATGCCGGTGGTAAGTTCGACGACAACAGTTATAAAGTGTCTGGCGGTCTGCATGGTGTCGGTGTTTCCGTAGTCAACGCACTGTCTGAAAAACTCGAATTGACCATTCACCGTGCCGGTAAAATTCATGAACAAGAATACCGTCATGGCGATTCTCAATATCCATTAAAAGTAGTGGGCGATACCGATAGAACCGGTACTCGTGTCCGTTTCTGGCCAAGTGCCGAGACTTTTAGTCAGACCATTTTTAATGTTGATATTTTGGCGCGTCGTTTGCGTGAACTGTCGTTCCTGAACGCAGGTGTGCGTATTGTGCTGCGTGACGAACGCATTAATGCCGAGCATGTCTTTGATTATGAAGGTGGTCTGTCTGAGTTCGTTAAATATATTAACGAAGGCAAAACTCACCTGAATGATATTTTCCATTTCACTGCTGCACAGGCCGATAACGGTATTACGGTAGAAGTCGCATTGCAGTGGAATGATTCTTATCAGGAAAATGTACGTTGCTTTACCAACAACATCCCGCAAAAGGATGGTGGTACGCATTTGGCCGGTTTCCGTGCTGCGTTGACCCGTGGTTTAAACAACTACATGGACAGCGAAAATATCCTGAAAAAGGAAAAAGTTGCGGTATCGGGTGATGATGCGCGTGAAGGCCTGACTGCCATCGTGTCAGTCAAAGTACCTGATCCAAAATTCTCTTCACAGACCAAAGAAAAACTGGTGTCGAGTGAAGTGAAAACGGCTGTTGAACAGGCCATGAACAAGGCATTTTCTGAATATTTATTGGAAAATCCACAAGCAGCCAAAGCGATTGCTGGCAAGATCATTGATGCAGCACGTGCGCGTGATGCAGCGCGTAAAGCACGCGAAATGACACGTCGTAAGAGTGCGCTGGATATTGCCGGTCTTCCAGGTAAACTGGCCGATTGTCAGGAAAAAGATCCAGCTTTGTCTGAACTGTACCTGGTCGAGGGTGATTCTGCAGGTGGTTCAGCCAAGCAAGGTCGTAACCGTAAAATGCAGGCGATTTTACCGCTGAAAGGTAAGATCCTGAACGTGGAACGTGCCCGTTTTGACCGCATGATTTCCTCTGCTGAAGTTGGTACGCTGATTACCGCACTCGGCTGTGGTATTGGTCGTGAGGAATATAATCCGGACAAACTGCGTTATCATAAAATCATCATCATGACCGATGCTGACGTCGATGGTTCACACATCCGTACGCTGCTGTTGACCTTCTTCTTCCGTCAAATGCCAGAACTTGTGGAACGTGGTCATATCTATATTGCCCAGCCACCACTGTACAAGCTGAAAAAAGGCAAGCAGGAACAGTACATCAAGGACAATGATGCACTGGAAACTTACCTAATTTCGAATGCGATTGATGAGCTGGAACTGCATATCAGTGCAGAAGCGCCTGCGATTCGTGGTGAAGCACTGGCGAATGTGATTGCTGATTATCAGACTTCCCAGAAGAGCTTGGCACGTTTGACCCAGCGTTATCCTGCGAGTCTGCTTGATGCACTACTTTCACTGGAAGGTTTTAAGCTGGATCAGCTGGAAGACAAAACCTATGTGGAAACATGGGGTGAGAATCTGCGTGCAGCGATTGAAGCCATTCAGCCAACATTACGTCCAGAATTAACCCTGGAGCGTTTTGAAAAAGAACTGGCAGATGGTCAAAAAACTGCAAGCTGGTTGCCACGTATCACGATCTATGTACATAACTTGCCACATAGCTACCTGTTAGACTCAGTACTGTTAGGTTCAAGTGAATATGCACGTTTATTAAAGAATTCAAAGAGCTGGTTTAGTCTGCTTGAAGATGGTGCATATTTGCAAAAAGGCGATCGCAAGATTCAGGTCAGCAATTTCCATCAGGTTTGGCAACATATCTTGCAGGACTCACGTCGTGGCATGATGATCCAGCGCTATAAAGGTCTGGGCGAGATGAATGCGGAACAGTTATGGGAAACCACCATGGATCCAGACAACCGTAACATGCTGCAAGTGACAGTTACCGATGCGATTGAAGCGGATCGTATGTTCTCTTGCTTGATGGGCGATGACGTAGAACCACGTCGTGCTTTCATTGAAGAAAATGCCTTGAATGCAGATATTGATGCATAACCCTTCAGGATAAAATCAGATATAAAAAAGCGCCTTTCGAGGCGCTTTTTTTAGACCAATTTTTTTACTCATATCCTGTGAGCTAGGCAAAATAAAGTAATTTTGGACCGATTTTTAGATATGGAACGGGTTCATTTAGGTTTTAAAAAGCCAAGTTGAGTAAGCCAAATCGACTCTAAGAAAGGGTTTATGTATAGAGATTACCAACTCGGGAGAATACCTGAAATCTGGAGTGAATCTATCGTTATAAAAATGATCTGCATCAGAACTTCTAAAATAATTTTTGAATAGGAAAGTGAGGTAGAAAGACGTTCTTTATACGATGAGAAGTTTGCATGCAGTTCACGACACTAGGTGAAAACTGGATCAGTCAAAGTGGTATTTAAAGATGCGTGTAATAAAAACAGATCGAATACTTTAGGTGGATTCGACTAAAAAATAATAAATCGCCTATTCAGAAGATCCAATATCTCAAAAATAAATAAAAAGCTGCTAAAACTAAATTTTAAATTTTCAATAGCTTATAAGAAACTTGGTCTAATACGCTAAATAATACGTGAATAATATTGCTTCAAGCATCTAGAAAGCCTGATCAGAGATGTGGATAACTCTAAAGTTATCCATAATTTTTATGTGAATAAGATAGTATTTTTCCGCAAGCTTTAATCCACGTATTAATTCTTTATTTTAAATTCAAATTTGAAATCGATTATCTTGTGGATAAGTGTTTTTAAATTTAAAATAGCATTTTAAATTTAAAGCTAGATTTGGCGATATATTGCTAGTATGACCAGACTATTCCTTGGATTGGCTTTAAAATAAAAAATTATTATAAATTAAATACTTGTAAATATAGTGTAGTTTCTCTAATCATTACCGTGGAACATATTGTTAACTAAAAACTCAAGATGTAGCTAAACTACATAATTGATTTAATAATCAAGTGAACTTTCATTTTTATTTAAAATCATACTTTTATCGATTTTTGCTTAACTTTTTTATTTCTCATTTTTGAGTTATTTCTTGATTTCATTATTGAAAATCGGGCATTTCTTTTATTACTCGATAGAAAAGAGGGAGGGAATCGCTGAAATGATATTGATTAGGAACAAGAAAAAGAGGATTGATAAAATGACGATGAAAAATAAAAAAGCGCCTGACGGCGCTTTTTTTTAATCATATTTATGGTGTTAGAATGACTTTACGACAGTCTTCTTCCTTTTTATCAAAAATACGGTAACCTTCCGCAGCATCTTCCAGTTTCATGCGATGGGTAATAATCAGATCTGGAGACAGATCTCCATTTTCAATATGTTCTAGCAACTGCGGCAAGTAATTATGCACATGGGTTTGTCCCATTTTAAAGGTCAAACCTTTGTCAAAGGCATCACCAAACAGGAAGCCATGAATTGGACCGGCATAAACTCCAGGTACACTCACCACACCGCCGCGACGGACCGCTGCAATACATTGTCTTAGCGCTGAACCACTCGAACCTTCTAATTTCAGGTTGGTCATTACGGTTTCCAGCATGCTACCTTTGGCTTCAAAACCGACCGCATCAATGACGGCATCGACTCCACGATAACCCGTAGTATTTTGAATGATAAATTCAGCGGCATCGACTTCATCAAAATTGACGGGAATTACCCCATAGGTTTGATGCGCGAAACGCAAACGGTAAGGGTGGTGATCGACCATAAAGATCTGCTCGGCACCGAGCATCCGCGCGCAGGCAGCAGCCAGCAGACCGACCGGGCCAGCACCATAAATCGCCACACTGGAACCTCGACCGACTTGGGCATTATTCACTGCTTGCCACGCAGTTGGCAGAATATCGGTCAGGAATAATACTTTTTCATCAGGCAGGGAACCCGGCACCTTAAATGGTCCGACATTGCCTTTGGGGATCCGTACATATTCAGCCTGACCACCCGGTATACCACCATACAGATGGCTAAAGCCAAATAAAGCTGCCCCTGGTGGGATCTGTTTTTTGTTGAGAATTGCACCACGACCGGTATTGGTATTTTCACAGGCAGCCATGAGTTCATGTTCACAGAAAAAACAGTGACCGCATGCAATCACAAAGGGAATAATCACCCGGTCACCTTTTTTGACTTCGGTTACTTCTGGGCCGACTTCTTCTACAATTCCCATAAATTCATGGCCGAAAATATCACCGTCTTCAGTGGCCGGAATTTTCCCCCGGTATAAATGCAGATCTGAGCCACAGATGGCGGTGGCTGTCACCCTTAAAATAACGTCATCTGGTTCCTGAATCACTGGATCTGGAACGGATTCAACTCGTACATCCCGAGCACCATGATAGGTAAGAGCACGCATGCGGATTTCCTCTCTCTAGTTCAACATTAAACAGACTCGTAGCAAGGCTGCCAAAAATTAAAAAACATTTGTATTAGAGCCTTAGGATGAAACAGCGCGCTGTAAATTAATGTATGAAATAAGGCATCCAACTGTTTAAAAAATAAACTTATATAGGGTTTGTGTAATTCATGACCTTATGTGTCGAATGAATAGAAAAGAACAGAATTAAAGAAACATCTAGACGTAGATGAAAAAATACAGGGGGGAAAATGGAAGAGAAAACATTAAAAATAGTGAATAAAAAAGAGATGAACAACGTTGGTCATTCATCTCTTATCTTAAATCTTACTAAAAGAGCTTTAGAACGTCTGTTCCAGACTTTCCAGTTCCATCATCAGTTCTAGCATTTGCTCTTCGGCTGTTTCCAGTTTGGCTTTTAGCTCGGTTTGCTCATTCATCAGTTTCAGCAAATCATTTTTACGTGATGCTTCGTATAAAGCACTGTCACCCAGCAGGTTTTCAATTTCAATCAGGCGCGGCTGTAGTTTGGCCATCTGTGTTTCGCATTTTTCAATATTCTTGCGAATCGGACGACTTAGTTCCCGCTGGCGAGCAGCTTCCTTACGTTGTGCTTCCTTGTCCAGTTTGGAAATAGTCGGTTTGACTTCGACTTGGGATTTCACCGGTTCTGCTGGCTTTTGCCCATTTTTAATCATCTCAATACGGGCTTGGCGTAACCAGTCAGCATAGGCAGTAAGATCACCATCAAACTCACGGCATTGACCATTATGTACCAGTAGCAGTTCATCACAGACGCTGGCGATGAGCTGACGTTCATGCGAAACTAGAACTACCGCGCCCTGAAAATCTTGTAAAGCCATAGTCAGTGCATGACGCATATCCAGGTCTAAATGGTTGGTCGGCTCATCCAGAATCAGTACATTCGGACGCTGCCAAACAATCAGCGCTAGGGCCAAACGTGCACGTTCACCACCCGAAAAACTTTCACTCGGCGTATCCATACGTTCGCCACTAAAACCGAAACTACCCAAGAAAGAACGCAGGCTGGCTTCACTGATTTTTTTATCGGCAATACGTGCCAGCTGTAACATCGGACTGGCATTACCATCCAGTGCATCCATCTGATGCTGGGCAAAATAACCAATATTCAGTAGCTCTGAATCTTTACGCAGGCCCTGAATCAGTTTCAGGTCACCGACCAGCGATTTAATCAGCGTGGATTTACCTGCACCATTCATCCCGAGTAACCCGATCCGGCTGTTGGGCGTGATCTGTAAATTTACATTGGTAACAATCAGCTTGTCGCCATAACCAATATCGGCATGTTCCAGTTGCAATAACGGCGAACTCATTTTGGTCGGTTCGCGGAAACTGAAAGTAAATGGTGTATCGACATGGGCAGCAGATAGTTCCTGCATACGTTCCAGCTGTTTGATCCGGCTCTGTGCCTGTTTGGCTTTGGTCGCTTGTGCTTTAAAACGGTCAATATATTTTTGCAGATGCGCGCGGGTTTCCAGCTGCTTTTCATACGCCTGTTGCTGCTGTGCCAGACGTTCACTACGGGTACGCTCGAAAGTCGAGTAGTTGCCGGTATATAAAATCAGTTCCTGATTTTCGATATGTAAAATGTGATCGGTAATCGCATCGAGGAAATCCCGGTCATGCGAAATCAGCACCAGCGTACCTTCATAAGCCTTGAGCCAGTCTTCTAGCCAGAGAATCGCATCCAGGTCCAGATGGTTGGTCGGTTCATCGAGGAGTAGTAAATCTGAACGGCTCATCAAGGTACGCGCCAGATTCAGACGCATACGCCAGCCACCGGAAAAACTTGAAACATCCAGCTGTGATTGATGTTCAAAGAAGCCCAGACCCGCCATCAGCTGCGAGGCTTTGGCAGGAGCCGAATAACCTGAAATTTCATCAAAACGGCCATATAAATGTGCCAGTTCTGCATCATCCAGTTGATCCGGCTGATCGAGTTTTTGCTGAATATCCCAGTATTCTTCATCGCCCGACAATACGAAATCAATGGCTTTCATATTCAGTGCTTTGATTTCCTGAGCCATATGCGCCACGGTCCATACCGCAGGTCGGGTCAGCGAACCGGTGTCCGATTCCATGCCGCCCAGCAAGGCTGAAAACAGGGTTGATTTTCCAGCACCATTGACACCGGTTAGGCCAATTTTCCATCCTGGGTGTAACTGCATCGACGCTTTTTGAAATAAAACACGTCCACCGCGACGTATAGATAACTGGTCTAACTGAATCATTGAGAAATCAAAGCTAAGAAATAAGATGCGCCTATTCTAAAGGAAAGCCCTGTGAAAATGAAAAATCTTACCGATTTTGCTGAAATGAATCAGTTTTCATCTCTGTCAATTGATTTGGGATAGACGCATAAGTTGAGTAAAAGCTCTATTTTATGCATGAACAGTGGTTTATAGTTCAGGCTGATCGAGTAAAAAATACCATAGAGTCAAATAAAAATGAAAAAGGGATGTTTAATTTTGTCGGCACTGGGTCTTTTGGTGTCGACTTCAACTCAAGCCAGAGTGAATGTCTGTGTTTTTGATTTGCTGGGAAAATCTGGTGAATCTTATAAGCTGCTGGAGGAATGGGCGCTGGCAGCAAAAGGCTGGGGTGCCGAAATTCAGCTAAACGCCTATCAGGATGAAGCCAAAGTCGATCAGGATGTCAAAGCAGGAAAATGTGATGCTTTCTATATGACTTCGATGCGTGCCCGCGCCTATAATAAATTTGCCGGATCGATTGATGCAATTGGCGGCGTGCCGAATAATGACATTGCCATGAAAGCCATCAGCTATGTGCTGGATAAACGCAATAGCAAACGCCTAATCACCCAGATTGGCAAAGAAAAATTCGAAGTAGCAGGCATCGGCCAGATTGGGCCAGCCTATATTTTTGTTCGTGATCGTACTCTAAATAAACTGGAACAGGTCAAAGGCAAGAAATTTGCTGTGCTGCATTATGACTATGCGCAAAAAATCATGGTCGACCGGATTGAAGCCGTACCGGTCATGTCGGAAATTTCCAATTTTATTCGCAAGTTTAATCAGGGCGAAGTGGATATTGTCGCTGCACCGGCTTATGCATTTAAACCGCTGGAATTACAGAAAGGACTAGGCCGTCAAGGCGCAATGATTAATTTTCCGGTGATTAATGTCACTGCTGATCTGATTATTCGTCAGGAAAAGTTTCCGGCAAGCTTTGCCGCACAATCCCGAAACTGGTTTGTGAAACAGTTACCGCGCAGCTTTGCCATGGTCAAGCGCATGGAAGCTGAGATTCCAAGCAAATATATTCTGAATCTAAGCCGTGAAGATCGTGTGGCCTACCAAAAGATTCTGCGTGATGGGCGGATCGATTTAACCAAACAGGGGATTTATGATCAGGGCATGATGAACGTATTGAAACGCGCGCGTTGTACGGTAGAAAGAACCAATTTTGAATGTTCGATTGGTGGCGAATAAATCTGAAATCATGTATATCTTTGTAACTATATCTGGGTAAATGTAATTATAAGAAAGCAGTTTTAAATATTAAGATATTGATATTTAAATATATATTTAAAAAATAACTTAGGCAACTATTGCTGATTTATCTTTATAGGCCAAAATGCCGGTTTTAAATGGAGTAAATGCTCTATTTTTTTTAATTAAACTTGCTTAATATTTGTCCCGTGTACGGACACTCAGCGAATAACAAGATTTCAAAGGATAACTACAATGAAAAAAACACTCTTATCATTGGCTGCATTCTCTGCATTTGGTTTTGCAAGTGCGGCGCATGCAGAAAAAGTCGATATCTGTGTGTTTGACTTACTGGGTAAATCCGGTGAGTCTTTCCAGATGGCGCAAGAATGGGCACTGGCTGCAAAAGGCTGGGGCGCAGAAATCAATCTGATTGCCCGTCAGGATGAAGCGGTTGCCGACAATGACTTCAAGGCCGGTAAATGTGATGGTGTGTTTATGACAGCCATGCGTGCCCGTCAATACAATAAATTTGCCGGTTCTATTGATGCACTGGGCGGTGCACCAAGTAATGCCATTGCCCAGCGTGCGATCAGTTTTGCTCTGGACAAACGTAATGCAGCGAAAATGGTCAGTAATATGGGCGGCAAAAAATACGAAATTGCCGGTATTTCACCGTTGGGTTCAGCATTTATTTTTGTTCGTGACAAGAATATCAATTCGATTGAAAAAGCCGCAGGGAAGAAATTCGCCGTACTTGGCTATGACGATGCCCAGAAAATCATGGTACAGCGCGTCGGTGCGCAGGCAGTGATCTCCGATGTTTCTAACTTTGTCGCCAAATTTAACAATGGTCAGGTGGATATGGTCGGTGCACCTGCTTATGCCTACAAGCCATTAGAAATCTATAAAGGTCTGGGTAATAACGGCGCAATGTTTAATTTCCCGGTACTGCATGTCACCTCTGATTTTGTGATTCGTCCGGAAAAATTCCCCGCAGGTTTTGGACAGAAATCGCGTGACTGGTTTATCAAAAACCTGCCAAAGAGCATGGGGATGATCAGCCGTCTGGAAGCGGGTATTCCGTCGAAATATAAAATGAATCTGAGCGCTGAAGATAAAACCAAGTATCAGAAAATGTTACGTGATGGCCGGATGGACATGACCAAACGCGGAATCTATGATGCCAGCATGATGTCGGTCTTAAAACGTGCGCGCTGTTCTGTCGATAAGGCCAACTTTGAATGTTCAATTGCTGGCGAATAATCTGATTTTTAAAGAAAAAAGCTTAGATTGATCTAGGCTTTTTTTATGGCTGAACCAGGTCAGATCTGCCATTGTGCAGCGAATAAAATAGCTTAAGCTTGAGCTAAATATTAAATTCGCATGTTTTATATAAAAAACAATCACATGTGACTAAAACTGCAATAACAAAAACAAGCGATAAGGAAATGATGATGCATAAAGGATGGAAAGCACTGGCATTGGCTACGGCAACACTGGCTGTTTCAGGTTTGGCACAAGCCAAACAGGTGATTTGCGTATTTGATCTGGTCGGTAAAAACGGTGATGTCTATAGTGTGATGAAAGACTATCAGTTGGCGGCCAAAAATTGGGGTGCAGATGTCGAACTGCGGGTGAATACCAATGAAGCGGTGGTTGCAGAAGATTTTAAAGCTGGAAAATGTGACGGCATTAGTGTGACCGGGATGCGTGGCCGTCAGTTCAATAATTTTACCGGTTCACTCGATGCTATTGGCGCGATTCCAGATCTGAATCTGGCAGTTAAAGTCATGCAGGGCTTGGCCAGTCCCACCTTCGCCAAACATATGCTGCAAGGTAAATATGAGGTAGTCGGTGTCATTCCTGTGGGTGATGCTTTCCTGCTGGTGAACGACCGCAGTATTAATACCGTTGCTAAAGCCGCTGGTAAAAAAATTGCCGTACTTGATTATGATGAAGCACAAAAAATCATGGTACAGCAGGTCGGCGCACAGGCGGTGAGTGCCGATGTCACCAATTTTGGTGCCAAGTTTAACAATGGCCAGGTGGATATTATTGGTGCACCAGCAGCAGTATTTAAACCGCTGGAATTACATAAAGGTTTGGGTAATAAAGGCGCGATTGTGAATTATCCGGTGTTGCAGGTCACAGGCAATATCATTATCCGTCCAGATAAATTTCCGGCAGGTTACGGACAAAAATCACGTGAATGGGTGAGAAGTCAGTTACCGCGTGCCTTTGGTATTTTGGGGAAAATGAAAGCGGACATTCCAGCAAAATACTGGATGGATATTCCTGCTGCAGACAAATCGGGTTACCAGAAAATGATGCGGGATTCCCGAATTGACCTGACCAAACGCGGTGTTTATGACAAACGTATGATGAAATTGTTATGGCAATTCCGCTGCAAACAGAACCCGAAAAACTTTGAATGTGCCTTACAGGATGAGAACTACAAATAATCCTGATAAAATTACTCTGATTTGACTTTTAATCTGTAGAGACTGACCATATATTGAGTGTGCTATACTTAAACATGGTCTTTTCTTTTTAAAGACATTCCATTCAACAGAGGAATCCGCCATGAATGCCCAAGCGCTTGTGCTCACCGACAATGCCGCAAATAAAGTACGCCAGTTGCGTGACAGTGAAGGTAACCAAGACTTAATGCTCCGTGTCTATGTGACCGGTGGCGGCTGTTCAGGTTTCTCTTATGGCTTTAATTTTGCAGAAAGCCAGAATGAAGATGATGCAGAATTTGCCAATGGCGATGTTAAAGTCCTGGTCGATTCATTGAGTTATCAATATCTGGTCGGTTCGGTGGTAGATTATTTAGAAGGTCTGGAAGGTTCACGTTTTGTGGTACAAAACCCGAATGCGACCACGACCTGTGGTTGTGGATCTTCATTCTCGATCTAAATCCATGCACAAAAAAAAAGTCCTCTCAATGAGGACTTTTTTATATCTGGAAGAACGTTTAGCTATCCAGTTTTACCGCTTCAAGCAGGTCAAAGATCACGGTAGTGACATCCTGACTCAACTCGCGGTTATTGAAAATTTCATAGGCGCTAATGGTAATGTCGGTATCGCTTGGCAACAGACGCTGTTCTTCTTCGATCAGGTCATTGATCGGTAATAAGGTCTGTTTGATTTCCAGATGCAGAATATCTTTATATTCCAGATTTTCATCGTCGAGTTCAATCAGTTGTTCATTGAAATAAGGCAGCAAAATCGAATGAAGATAGGGTTGGATGTCCTCGATATCAAAGATTTCGATATCACGGGTTTCATCAATCGTACTAATGTGGTCATTTACTTCAATTAAAATATGGTAGTAACTCACACGAATCTCCAAAGATGGCCTGAACAATGTAGCCAATCACAATAACATGAAATCAGAATAGAGTGTTTTTTATAATACTTATACACTTAAATTAATTAGGGAATTCAAGCTGATCACTTAACGGTTATAAAGCAAGGTCTTGTCTGCAGGTCGCAGCTGGAAGTGTTGCAGATTCTGTTTACCCAGCACCGGATACATCAGTGCTTCCGGGTCATTATGGTGATACAGCCCCAAGGCATGTCCGAGTTCATGTGCCAGAGTCAGACGGAGATCATCTTCTGCATCAAACTGATAGACATGAATTTGATCACCCATAAACACGCCTTTATGAAATTCGCGGGCAGGGAAACGCTGTTGGGCTTGAATGATATTCTGCTGATGGTTTTGCAGACCATGTTGATGCATGGAAACATTCATATTAAAGGAACTTTGCTGTTCCTGAAGGTACTGAAGTTCCCGTTGAAAACTTTCCGATTTGCGCTGTAAAGCCAAAACCTCATATTCAATCTGCTCATGTTCATAAGCAGATAAATTTGGCTGACGGCGTCGTTGCTGTAAGGCCTGAAATTCACTATTCATCTGATCTCTTTGCTGGATCAGGCGTTGCTGCTGACTTTCCAGATGCTGATGGGATGCTTCCAGATTTTTGACCTGACGTTGATACTTGGCGTCATCTGCCAGCAACTGTTTTTCGACTTTCTTCAAGGCATCATAGTCTTGCTGGCGTTGATCATAGATCAGGTGAATACTCAGCCTGGCATTTTCATCATAGACCATCAAATCATCACGATTGCTTCCCTGATGCCAGATTTCGATCGCTTCCTTGCTCAGTTGAATGACTTGATCTTTACTTAGTCCAAAGCCTGAATCGACCTGATCAATTCGGAAACGTAAGCGTGTATCGAAAGGATGCGTCAAGCGATCAGCCAGCGAGTTATAGCGCAGTTGAGGATGGGTTTGGGCCTGCATATGTAGATAGGCAGACATGATCAATCCCACTACGAGCAGACAGAGCAGAAGACGCATATTTTTTATTTAAATGTCTATTTTTTAAAAATATAGCTTAATTTTAATGCCTTTCCCATGCTTATTTGCATCATCCTTCAGCTTTTGGATAAAGCCCTAATTTGGCCAAAGCCTGCTGCAAAATTTCAAGGCGGATCGCCGGATCTATACCATTTTGCATCTGCATATTGAGTGAAAATGCCACGATTTCAGCCTGCGGTGTTTCAATCCAGCCGGTGAGCCAGCCGACTTGCGGTTCCACATCCATGCCCCAACCGGATTTGACATATAGTCGATAAGCTTTCCGCTCCTGTAAAAATAACATGGCTTTGACTTGTTGCTGGACTTGAGGATCAAAGGCCAGTTGCTCTCGGGCCAACGCAGAAACAAATTGGACTTCCTGTTTTGGAGTAACTTTCAAAGGGCCTACCAACCAGAAGTTATCGACCTGTTGACCAATCTGCTGATTACCAAATTGGATGCGTTGTACTTCCTGTTGCATCAATTCAAGGCCAATGCGACGTGCCAGTTCCTGATACACGGGTACAGCAGAAGCTTGCATGGCTTCGCCGAGAGTCATGTCTTTTTCCCAGGCTGCAAAACTGCGTTTCTTGCCATCCCATTTAAAAATTTCATTGGTTGTGGCTTTGCCATGTTGCAGGCCAATCAGGGCATTGAGCATTTTAAAAGTAGAGGCGGGAACATATTCGGTATCTGCACGGCTTAAATCATTACCATAAACCTGTATCTGTTGACCACGCTGAATCACTAGAACACCCGCGCTTTGCGCCTGATCAAATAATTGGGCAATGGCTTGAGTCGATTGAGTCGAAGTGCTTTGAGATAGGAGAGATGAAACGGGCAGGCTACACGCTGTCAGGCCCAAGCAACTAAGTAAAGGCAGCAAAATCAGAATTTTCATGGGTTCAGGGTATTTTAATGTTGGATTTAACTTAAACAGCTTTTCCTGAAAATACGATCAAATTTTAGTAATTTTTATTTTATTCTTTTAAGTCGAGACATAAAAAAACCGCGCTTTCGCGCGGTTTTTTCAGTTAAAGCGACAAATTATTTTTTGTCATCTTTCACTTCAGTGAACTCAGCATCTACAACGCCGTCGTCCGCTTTTTGAGATTGACCTTCGCCGCCTTGGAATGCATTCGGGTCAAAACCTTGCGCACCGCCTTGGCCTTGAGCAGCTTCATATGCACGTTGTGTAATTGGCATGATGATATTTTGCAGCGCTTCAGTTTTCGCTTTGATTTCTTCAACGTCATTTTCTTTAGTTGCAGCTTCAAGCTCAGAAACCGCCGTTTCAACAGCAGTTTTTTCGTCAGCTGTTACTTGTTCACCAAGATCTTTCACTGCTTTTTGTGAAGAAGCAACTAAAGCATCCGCTTCGTTACGAGCTTTTGCAAGCTCTTCAAACTTACGGTCTTCTTCAGCATTTGCTTCAGCATCTTTGATCATTGCTTCGATTTCAGCATCAGACAAACCTGAGTTTGCTTTAATCTGGATCGATTGCTCTTTACCAGTGCTCTTGTCTTTCGCAGATACTTTCAAGATACCATCAGCATTGATGTCGAAAGATACTTCAATTTGTGGCACACCACGTGGCGCAGGTGGAATGTCACCTAACTGGAAGTTACCCAACAGTTTGTTTTGCTGCGCCATTTTACGTTCACCTTGGTAAACTGAAATGTCTACAGCAGGCTGGTTGTCCGCAGCAGTTGAGAATACTTGAGATTTCTTCGCAGGAATCGTGGTGTTTTTCTCGATGATTGCAGTCAACACGCCGCCCATGGTTTCAATACCAAGTGTCAACGGAGTTACGTCAAGTAGAAGTACGTCAGTTTTGTCACCTGAAAGTACCGCACCTTGAATCGCAGCACCCATGGCGACTGCTTCGTCAGGGTTTACGTCTTTACGTGGCTCTTTACCGAAGAACTCTTGAACCTTCTGTTGAACCATTGGCATACGTGATTGACCACCCACTAGGATCACGTCAGAGATGTCAGAAGTCGAAAGACCAGCATCTTTAAGCGCAATACGGCAAGGCTCAATGGTACGCGCAACCAGGTCAGCAACCAGACCTTCTAATTTTGCACGTGTTACGTTGATCACTAAGTGTTTAGGACCAGTCGCATCAGCAGTGATGTATGGAAGGTTGATTTCAGTTGCATTTGAAGATGAAAGTTCGATCTTCGCTTTCTCAGCAGCTTCTTTTAAACGCTGTAACGCCAGTGGATCTTGTTTCAGGTTAAAGTTTTGTTCTTTCTTGAACTCTTCAACCAGGAACTCGATTAACGCGTTATCGAAGTCTTCACCACCTAGGAATGTGTCACCGTTAGTCGACAATACTTCGATTTGCTGGTCACCATCAAGGTCAGCAATTTCAATGATTGAAACGTCGAAAGTACCACCACCCAAGTCATAAACCGCGATTTTACGGTCGCCTTCTTTCTTGTCCATACCAAACGCAAGTGCCGCAGCAGTTGGCTCGTTGATGATACGTTTAACTTCTAAACCTGCAATTTTACCTGCATCTTTAGTTGCTTGACGCTGTGCATCGTTGAAGTAAGCAGGAACAGTAATAACAGCTTCAGTTACGGTTTCGCCCAGGTAATCTTCAGCAGTTTTCTTCATCTTTTTCAAGATTTCAGCAGAAACCTGTTGTGGCGCCAATTTTTTGTCGTTGACATCAACCCAAGCATCACCGTTGTCAGCTTTGATGATTTTGTAAGGAACCAGACCGATATCTTTTTGTACCGCTTGGTCTTCATAACGACGACCGATCAGACGTTTGATCGCGAACAATGTATTTTTCGGATTCGTTACTGCTTGACGCTTTGCAGATTGACCTACCAGAATTTCGCCATCTTTATAGGCAATAATAGATGGAGTGGTACGCGCGCCTTCAGCGTTTTCGATTACTTTAACTTTGTCGCCTTCAAGTACTGCAACACATGAGTTTGTAGTACCTAAGTCAATACCAATGATTTTAGCCATTTGGATGTTTCCTCTAAAATTTTTTTGTGATTTACACTTGTTATCCGATATGAGAGCCGTTCGATTTTTTTCAAGTAAAATTTTTGAAAAATTTCACAAACTCCCGAATTTATTTGGCTTAAGCGCCGACCATCACCATGGCAGGACGCAATAAGCGACTGTTAAGCGTGTAGCCTTTTTGCAAAACAGTCCCAATTTCATTTGCTTTGGCATTTGGATCAATCCCGACTGCCTGATGCAGGTCAGCATTGAAACCGTTGTTGGTATCCACTGCCACAACCCCAAATTTCTCCAAGGTATGCAATAAAGATTTAAGGGTCAGTTCAACACCTTCACGCAATGGTGTTTGCTCTTCACCTGCAGCCACAATGGCACGTTCCAGATTGTCGACTGTTTCTAGAAGCTCTTTAGAGAACTTTTCCAGAACTGTATCTTTATGCTTTTCAGATTCACGCTGAATACGTTCAACACTCTTTTGTGCTTCATAAACTGCATTGGCGGTACGGGCTTTTTCTAACTTTAAATCACCTTCAAGCTGCGCAATCTGCTCTTGTAAAGACTCAACGGAAACTTCAGCCTGCTCGGTTTCAG
Source organism: Acinetobacter sp. L-24 (assembly GCF_056857555.1). Next base: position 518,842 of record NZ_JBSXNI010000044.1, read on the forward strand.
CTTGAGTTTGCGCTGTATCTTGTTCCGCTTGCTCTTGCTCAAGTTGTTGAGCTTGCTCGTTTTGCTCAGTCGCCATTGATTTACTCCGTTTAAATGGGTTCTTAAACATGTACAGTCCTTAGGCCTCAGTGTTCACTGCGTTTATGCTGAACTGCCATGGTTGTGAAGTTCTTGATTACCTAAAGAAATCGGGGCAGGGTGTAAAAATTCAAGCGTCGACCCAGATTAAATTTAAGATTTATACAAAATACTGAATCCAGCGGATAGCAGAACAAGCTATTCAGAACACAACAGCAGGATAGGATGAGAATAAAATACACGGACATCAGCAGCGATGAATCCGAATTTTGAACTGAATAGATTTAATTGGCGACTAAATCTAAGAATTAAGTATTTGAAAATAAATATAAAAAATGAATAATCGTATTTTTGAATCAAATTAATAATTTTAATCCGTTTTAAGTATTGGTAAAAAAATTGCATCATACTTCTATTAACAGCGACCTTGTTCAGAGGAGAGAGCCGAACCGGGTTGCTGTTGCCCTATTTTAGAGTTGCTTTTTTCAAGCTGAGTATCCCCAAAACTCAGCTTTTTTTTGCCTGTTTATTTATTAGACATAAAAACGATTAATATCTAAGCAATAAAGTCTTTCACAATAGATGAACTTTTGATTAATATTTATTCCAGATTCTATCGCTGTAGTTTCTTCTTATTTTGAAATGTGTTTTCGTGGCTTATCCTGTTCTCTAGATAAGCCTTTTTTTGTCCAGAATTTACCTTTTTTGAATTTGTTGGAATCAGTCGTCTCTATTTTAGCGGTTTGTAAGATAAAACTTACAGCTTGGATAGTGAATGTCCGCTTCATGAGAGCAAGTTGATTCGATAGGATAATTTATATAGAGAATAGGATGTTCTGGTTGAATTGCTGAGAAGCATAAGCGAAGTGGAAGTTCGTTTAACATAACCCTCTGCAAAGGCCCTAAATAAATTTTCTTTAGGGCCTTTGTCTATCTGGCAGCTATCTTTTTCCATTTAAAAAGCCCAGTCTGGGCTTTTAATACAGAAAATGATTCAAGTCTTAATCGCGACGATCGCGTGAACGTTGTTCTTGATGACGTCGGTTGTCATTCCAGCGTTGATTAGAACGATTTTGCTGGACTTTTTTACTGCGTTGATCTGTTACACGTTTACGCTCCAGATCCTGACGACGTTTACGTTCTGTCTCTGCCTGTTTTTGCCGTTGCGTCATGATATTTTTACGTTGCTGTTCATGGCGCTGTCGTTCCAGTTGGCTTTTACGTCGATCCAGCTCTAACTGTCTTTTACGATCCTGCTCCCAATTGCGACGTTGTAATTCCTGTTTACGTCGATCCAGTTCAATGCGTTTGCGTTGCTGTTCATATTCCCAACGTTGCCGCTCATAGCGACGATCTTGTTCATAACGCCGGTCCAGTTCATAGCGACGGTCATAACGCTGATCATAGCGGCCATCATAATAGTCACCATCTTCAGGAAATGCGACGCAGCCTACAGCTAAAAATGCAGTCGCCAAAGACAGAGCTATAATTTTGCTAGCCATAGGCATCCTCCCGATTTGTAATAAAAAATATACTTAAGCTCGCAAAAGTACGTCAAAAATAACCTTTAAACGGTCAATGACATCTTTTATAAATGAGGGTAACGTATCGAGTAGAAGCTATATGTACATTGATATTAAGACTTATATAAGAATATGGTCACTGAAACGCTAATCGTGTAGAAACTATGAAGAATTAAGAGAATAAGGACTAAAAATAATGACTGTGAATCCTCCGGTTCTGAAAAGTGTGATGGAAAAGGGACAAGGGACGGCAGCGCGTATGCTGGACCGCTTACCTGGCATTGCACAGGAAGCATTAGTTAAGGCTCTGGATTATCCTCATGTTTATCCTGATTTAGATCCATTGGTTAAATGCCTGATGGCCATCCAGATAAAACAGGGGCATAGCAGTTTTATCAGTGAGGATCTGGCTCATTCGCGCACATTGTTTGATGCACGCATGAAAGCGATCGCGGCTAAACCAACTACTGTCAAAGTCATCGAAGAGCTGCGCCTGCCTTTGCAAAGTGGCAGCATCTTTGCCCGGCATTATCATCCAGCTCCACAAAAGAAGTTGCCGATGGTGATTTTTTATCATGGCGGTGCATTTATGGTGGGCGGTCTGGACAGCCATGATGAATTCTGTCGCTTGCTGGCAGTACATGCCAAAGTGCAGGTGCTAAGCGTGGCTTATCCGCTGACGCCAGAATTTAGCCCCTTGCAGATGGTACAGGTTTGTGAAGATGCCTTGGCTTGGGCACATCAGCATAGTAAGCAACTAAAAATCTATAAAAATCGTATTGCCGTAGCAGGGGACAGTGCGGGCGGAAATCTGGCTACTGTGGTGGCACAGCGCAGTGCAGGTAAATCTTATGCCGCACGAGCACAGCTTTTGCTTTATCCGGCGGTCGACTTTAAAAGTCGCCATCCTTCTTTTTATGCCTATAAAGATGGACTGGTACTTTCGGAACAGGATATTGATCTGGTGACCTTAATGTATGCCCAAACCCATCAGATTGAACTGGATGATCCGCTGATTTCACCCACCTATGGTGAATTGCAAAACTTGCCGCCAAGTTATGTGATTACTGCACGTCATGATGTCCTGCATGATGAAGGTTCAATCTATGCACATAAACTACGTCAGAATGGCGTGAGTGTTCATTATCATGAATATACCGATCAAGCACATGGTTTTATTAACCTGACGCCGATCTCCCGCCGTGCCAAAAAATATGTGATTGAGATCAGCAAAAATTTCCGCAAATTTTGGGACAAAAATAGGGTGTGTTGACACTTTTAGCTTAAAAAAATAGCGAAGTAGTAAAATCAAATCGCCAAACCCAATTTTACTATTCGCTATGCCTCGTACCATGCTGACAGATCAACACTGGCAAAAGTTGAAAGTTATTCTGCGTAA